>JBBTGF010000001.1:0-2479 GCA_038041525.1 Elusimicrobiota bacterium
TCGATGGGCATGGCGATGTTCTTCTTGGCGATCTCGGGCGCGGCCCCGGTACCGCCATAGCCGCCGTCGATGTGGATGATGTTAGCGCCCGCGTAATAACTGCCGATCGCCACCATGTCGACGTCTCCCGGCGTCGAGACTTTCACCGAGATGAGCGCATTGGGATTGACCGTCTTGATCCAATCGACATGCTTCTTATGGTCCTCGACAGAATAGACGCTATGGAACGGGAACGGCGAATAAAGATTGGTGAAGGCCGGCGCATCGCGCATCGCGGCCACGGCCATCGTGACTTTAGATGTCAAGAGATGCCCGCCTAATCCGGGTTTGGCGCCTTGCGCGTATTTGAACTCGACGACGGGCGCTGCTTGGATAGTATCCTCACGCACGCCGAACATCCCGGTCGCCACTTGGGTGATGACGTGTTTCTTATATTCAAGCAACTCCGGCGGATAACCGCCCTCCCCGGTGCAGGTCAGCGTGTTCAAGCGTTTGGCGGCCATGGCGCGGGCTAACATGAAATTCAGGCTCACGGAACCAAACGACATGCCGCCACCGTAGACCGGCAACGAAATCTTTAACTTTGGACCGCTGCCTCTACGGTTAAGCTCGATACTTAGATCAGGGTCATAAGCGGAATCCAGCGCATCATGCGTAGCGGGCTTGAAATCCAGCCGGTCAAAACCGCCGCCCGATTTCCCTTTCTTGTATTCGATATCAGTCGGTGGTTCACCGCGACCCGCCTGGTGATACGTGGCAAGGATGAGTTCGCTCGTCCAACGCTTGTTACCCAACGCTCCAGGCAGCCCGTATGCGAGCGTCGGCAAGCGGTTCAAGCCGTCGCGGATAAGGCGCCGGTTCTTAGCGACGATGAGGTCACGCTCTGCTTGTAAGTTCTGCAAAGAATTGTCTCTCCATCTCTTCTTGGAATATGGCGCGGCCGACGTCACCGCGCAAACGCCTGATATCACGCATGCCCATGGCACTCATGATCTCGATGATCTGGTAATGCCACGACGCCATGAGGTTGACCAAGCGCTGACAACCCCAATCCGCACCAAAAACTTCCGGCCTGATACGCCCCTCGGTCTCGGATACGCATTCCCCTTGGAAATCCATCTGCAAGGCGACCAAGACAGTGGTGTCGATGGCAACGCAATCCACACCGCAGATGATGGCCTTGGGCACATGTTCGACCAAGGTGACGCCGCCGGAACCGATCAGGGTCACCTGATCGCGCACGCCCGCTTTGACCAGCGCCTGATGCACGTGCTTGAAGATATCACCGCAAAAGACCGCGTCATCGGGATGACGCCCCTGCCCATGATAATTACCCGAAAGATGGATGATGTCGATGCCCATGCTCGCCAACTCGATGCAGAGTTCCGCCGCCCCCTTGGTCAACGGCAGACGCATGGCTAAAGGCGCTCTAGGGTTGATCTTACGCACCGCTTCGATGAGTGACGGGTTGGTTTCCGCCAGCTCGATAGCAGGCGCGCGCCTTAGATAAAAATCATACCGGCTGAAATCATGCGATCCCACCAATGGGATCCAGCGTTCTTTGAGGGTATCGGAAAGACCTCCGACCTGATCCGGTTTGGCGATGAAATAAGCCGGGATGGCGCTGCAAGCGCGCGCCACGGAAGCGACGACACTCTCGCAGTTCATATCGTCGGGGATGTGATCGAAAACAACGGGAATCTCGGTAGTGATGACACGGGACTGCTCTTGGAACCCCCCGGCGGCAGCGGCTTTCAGGTACCCCGGCTTGCGTCCGATGTCGACGGCAGTCGAGATATATTCGCGTCCGTAAACGCCGTCTCTGGTCGGACGCACGATCTCCGACATATCCGTCCACATGCCATCCCAGCCACGTCCGCCGAACCCCCCCTTATAACCCATGCCTTTGACCAAGATCTTTCCCGTCTGCGCCTCGTGCCAGACGATGGCGGCATTGGTCGTCGCCGAGGTCTTAGGGTCGGAAGGGACCCAATAAGAATCGGCTGTCTTAAAGAATTCGGGATTGCGATCGACGCGGCAGAACTCGGGGTATTGCTGCACACAACGCATGCAACCCGTGCATTTCTCCCTGATCGGCATGAACCCGCCGACCGGACCACTGAAAACACCATAGATACACGGGCGGCTCATCATGGCCGCGCGATATTTTTTCTGCAACAACCGGACATTGTAATGCAACAGCTCTTTAAGCAACGCCTTGGCTAGACCGAAGCGACTGACTCTCGGATAAAAAGGATGAGGCTGGGTCTTTCTAGGCGGCGTCTCCACGGCATTGATATGGAAACGGCGATAACCATTCGCTGATTTTGGCACAGCGACGCCAATGTGTGATTCTGTTTTAACCGCTATATCCATGGGGAGTTTCGATAAATATTATCAATTTTATGTAGCATCTTGGAAGATGCAGAATTGTCCAACGCAAGATGAGCCTGAAAAATATACTGTTTCCAACGCAAGA
>JBBTGF010000002.1:0-2182 GCA_038041525.1 Elusimicrobiota bacterium
ATATCGTGGAGGCGCACGGGGGGCGAGTCGGCGTGTCGAGCAAAGAGGGTGAAGGTTCCATTTTCAGTTTTACCATCCCTTTGAGTTAGAAGTCATCCCACTGTCAGGTAGATTTTATCCCGCCTTCATGGACATGATGCCATCAGGTTCATATCGTTGGGTATGGTCTTGGGAAAAAACGGGGGGTGGAGGATGCGCGGGATCGCCGTGGTGGCGGTTTCCATGTGGTTTGTTTTTGCGCTCGCTGACGTGGCGGCGGCGCAGGTAGTCAATCCGGCCCAGTCGATGAATCCGTGGGAGAAGATCAAGATCGGTGAGTTCGTGCAGACGCTCAAGTTCGGGGGTGATTTCAGGTTGCGCGATGAGGATCTGCGCCGCATCGGTCCCGGCGTCAATCGCCGTCATCGCGAACGTTTCAGGTTGAGGTTGTCGGCTGATATCATGATGCCGTATGACTTGCAGACCAGTCTACGCTTCGCTTCGGGAACCGGGGAGCAAACGTCGACGAACCAGAGTTTCGACAACCTTTCCAGCCAGAAATCAATATGGATCGATCTGGCGTACCTGCGATGGGCTCCTTATGTCAGTGATGACGGCGGTTTTTATCTTTCCGGCGGACGCATGCCCAATCCATTGTGGCGGATGTATAGTTCAGATCTGATCTGGGATGATGACGTCAATCCGGAAGGCTTTGCCGAGGGCGTCGAGTGGTTGCTGCCTGTCGCCGCCGTCAACGTCTTCGTCAATGCCATGCAGGCCGTGGCTGATGAGGATGCCGCCGATCCGCGGGGACAGTGGGTATTCTCCCAGCAAGCGGGAGTGGAAACCCGGCTACCTTGGCAGAGCCGTATCAGGTTCGCCGGCGCTTATCATAAGTGGTCCGCGATCGAGCGTGACAGTCTTTCACAAACGGCTGTCAATCAAGGTAACCGACGCATTGCAGGCGTCTTGGCCAACCGTTTCGGCGTTGCGGAGGTCACGAGCGAATTCTCCTGCTGGCTGGGAGGTCTGCCGTTGGCGTTACAGACGACGTTGGCGCGCAATCTGCGCGCCAAAGACGGCTTAGCCGGACCGCGCGCTGACAATGGTTATCAATATGGGACGATCCTGGGCCGCGCTAAAGCCAGGGGTTCATGGGAATTGGCGTGGTTCTTGAAATACGCGCAGACCGATGTGAGCGTAGCCGACGTCGCGGATTCCGATTTCGGCGACGGGGGCACCAATCGGCGCGGCCATATCGCTTGGGCGGCGTATAACCCCGAAGAGTGGTTGCAGGCCAAGGTTAAATATTTCGCCACTCGCGTTATCGATGAGGATCTGGCCCCGGGGCCTGGCAGCGTCTTGCGCGTGCAGGCTGATGTGTCGGTAAAGTTCTGAACGGACGCTATATATGATAGACATGATCTGTGGAGGTGGCAGATGAAGAAGATGATTATTGGCATGGTAGGTTTATTCTTGTCCGTGACGCCTGCGTGGAGCGTGGGCACGGTTCTGCTCAATGGCGCGGGAGCGACGTTCCCTTATCCGATCTATTCAAAATGGTTCGATGAATACCATAAGTTAAAGCCCGAAGTCCAATTCAATTATCAGTCCATCGGTTCCGGCGGCGGTATCCGCCAGATCGTGGAAAAAACCGTTGATTTCGGCGCGACCGATGGTCCGATGACCGATAAACAGTTGTTCAAAGTCGATGGAAAACTACTGCATATCCCGACTGTCCTGGGCGCGGTAGTCCCTGTTTATAACTTAAAAGACGCGCCGAATCTGCGGTTGACCGGGGGATTGCTGGCGGATATCTATCTTGGCGTCATCACGCGTTGGAACGATCCGGCTATCCTTGCGGTCAATCCCGGCGTCAACTTGCCCGATGCGCCGATCACGGTGGTGCATCGCTCTGATGGGTCCGGAACGACGTATTGTTTCGTGGATTATCTAGCTAAAGCCAGCAAGGAATGGGGGAAGCGGGTCGGACGTAACACCTCGGTGAACTGGCCGTCGGGCTTGGGCGGCAAGGGTAATGAGGGTGTGTCCGGGATGGTCAAACAGATGGTCAATGCCATCGGCTACGTCGAATTGATCTATGCCGAGCAGAATGGCCTTGCTCACGCCGCAGTGCGTAACGCCGCAGGAAGGTTCGTTAAAGCCGACATCGCAAGCGTCACCGCCGCCGCGTCCACCATCG
>JBBTGF010000002.1:2192-4735 GCA_038041525.1 Elusimicrobiota bacterium
GGCAGGATTTCCTTGACGTAGGCGTAGCCGATGCCGCTGGTGACGACGCCTATCCGATCGCCACGTTCACCTGGTTGTTGGTATACGAGAGTAATGGCGGCGACGAGGGCCGCATCATCAAAGAATTCCTGCGCTGGATGCTCGCCGATGGGCAGAAGCTGGCGGCGCAATTGGGTTATGCGCCCCTTCCCCTCACGGTCGCGCAGTCTGTGGGTAAGACGATCGAAACCATCAAATGAGACTTAGGGCTCAACCTGGCGATATCGTCCTGCGTTCCCTTGCCTGGGGTTTTGCTGCCATCATCGTGGCGCTTGCCGTGGCTTTGGGCCTTGGCCTGTGCGTCGATTCCAGGCTCGCTTGGTTGAATTTCGGACCTGCCTTTATCGTCACTGGCGTCTGGGATCCGGTCACGGAGGTCTTCGGTGCGTTACCTTTCATCTATGGGACTTTGGTCTCTTCGCTCTTGGCGCTATCGATCGCGGTACCATTGGGGCTCGGGTCGGCTATTTTTCTAGCCGAACTCGCGCCGAAAAAGCTCGCTGACGCGTGCGCATTCTCTATCGAGATATTGGCCGCAGTCCCTAGCGTCGTGCTGGGGCTCATAGGTATCTTTGTCTTATTGCCGACGGTACGGGCCGTTGAACCGTTCTTGGACAGGTATCTTGGTTTCATCCCATTGTTCAAAGGCGAGCCTTATGGCGTTGGCATGCTGTCTGCCGGCATCATCTTGGCGTTGATGGTTTTGCCGTATATCACCAGCATGTCGCGGGAGGTCCTCTTGAGCGTGCCCCGGCCGCTCAAAGAAGGAGTCTTGGCTTTGGGCGCCACTCGTTGGGAGATGGTGCGTTTAGTGAGTTTGCCATACGCGCGTTCCGGGATCCTGGGTTCGGTCTTTTTGGCTAGCGGACGGGCATTAGGCGAGACCATGGCGGTCACCATGGTCATCGGCAACGCGCCGAAGATCTCCGCATCTCTGCTCGATCCGGCGTACAGTATGGCGGCGGTGATCGCCAATGAACTCGCCGAAGCGACTTCCGATCTGCATGTGCATTCGCTGGTGGCCATCGGGTTGGTCTTGTTCGCGGTGACGGCGCTGGTCAACGGTTTGGCGCAGTTACTGATACGGCGCTTGAGCGCGGCGCAGGGGAGGGCTTGATGTCGGCGAGTTTTGCGCGCCGTAAGCGCAAGAACCGGCTGATGTTCGGCTTGACTGCGGTGTGCGCGTTGGTCGCTTTCAGCGCGCTCTTCTTCATCTTGGGTTATATCGTCTATCAGGGATGTTCGGCGCTTAGCCTTGATTTTTTGCTCAATCTGCCTAAACCCGTCGGTGAGCAGGGCGGCGGCATCGCCAACGCTATCGTGGGGTCCTTGAAGATCGTCGCGCTGGCTGGCGCAGTCGCCGCGCCGGTGGGCGTTCTGGCGGCTGTATATCTTGTGGAGTATGGCAGCCAGCGCGCCGCTTTCATCGTGCGTTACAGCGCGGACCTTTTGAACGGCATGCCTTCCATCGTCATCGGCATCTTCATTTATACATTGCTGGTCTTGCCGATGAAGGGTTTTAGCGCTTTAGCCGGCAGTGCGGCATTGGCCATGATCATGATCCCTATCGTTTTACGCAATACCGAAGAGATCATCCGCCTGGTACCGGCATCATTAAGGGAGGCGGGTCTAGCTTTGGGATTGCCGCGCTGGAAAGTCATCGTGCGTATAGTCTTGCCGACCGCTGCCGGGGGGATCGTGACGGGCATCCTTCTGGCGATATCACGCATCGCTGGAGAGACCGCGCCGTTGATCTTTACCGCGTTCGGAAATCGTTTTTGGGATAGCGGCATGTTCTCTCCGATGGCGGCGCTGCCCTTGACCATCTACACCTATGCGATCTCTCCTTATCCGGATTGGCATCGGCAGGCCTGGGCTGCGGCGTTGATCTTGATGCTGGTGGTCTTGGTGGGCAATATCATGGCGCGTCTATTGTTGCGCCGTTGTTATGGAGCGGCGCGATGAACTCTTTGCAGCCGGAGCTATCTTCGATCTTGACCGCGCGGCGGCTTGACGCCGACTATGGGACTACGCGCGCCGTCAGGGACGTCACTATCGATTTTTATGACCGCAAGATAACGGCGATCATCGGGCCTTCCGGTTGCGGTAAGTCTACGTTGATCAGGTGTTGTAACCGCATGCATGAGGAGATCCCGGGAGCCACAGTCACTGGCGCGGTCGCGCTGGCCGGACGGGATATCTTCTTATTAGACCCGGTATTGTTGCGGCGGCAGGTCGGCATGGTGTTCCAGCGGCCTAACCCGTTCCCGTCGATGTCGATTGCGCGTAACGTCGCGGCCGGAGTGGTCTTAAGTGGCACAGGGGGCGCCGATCTCGACGAGGTCGTGGAGGTCAGTCTTAAACAGGCCGCTCTTTGGGAAGAGGTCAAGGACAAGTTGCGTAAACCCGCGACCGACCTTTCTGGCGGACAGCAGCAGCGGCTGTGTATCGCCCGGGCGCTGGCGGTCAAGCCGCAAGTCCTGCTGTTGGATGAACCTTGTTCG
>JBBTGF010000003.1:0-3006 GCA_038041525.1 Elusimicrobiota bacterium
GCCAGTTTGGCCGCGATATCCTTCTGGCCGGCGAGCGGTTTGCCGCCTTTGACGAAAAGAGTTCCGGGAATAGTTACTTAATTCCATGGCCACGACACAATTATAGTGTTACATTTTGGGATTTTCTCCGTATGACTATATGGAGACTTATTGTGGCTTGTTGGATAAATTAAGTGGCTGTTCCCGGAACTGTCCGGAATTTCCGAACGCCATCATTTTAGCTTACGGACATGATGACATATGGAACAAAATCGACCCTTTAATCGTATTTATAGCATGGAGCCGCCTAATCAGTTGGAGAGTACGACTGTTTGGTCGTTTCCAAAAAGAGGCGACTGGGCCACTCATGAATCGTCTTACCGTGGAAATTGGGCACCGCAGGTTCCGCGTAACCTAATTCTGCGATACACTAACGAAGGAGGTAGCGTTCTAGATCCGATGATGGGATCTGGTACGACCTTGATTGAATGCAAAATATTGAACCGTCGGGGGTGTGGCTTTGACATAAATCCCGAGGCCGTCGCCCTGGTTCAGTCGAAGTTAAACTTTGCTTTGTCATTCGAGCAAAAGATTTCTGCAACCCTGGGGGATGCGCGGAAATTACGAGACATTCGAGATAACAGCTTTGACCTTGTAGCCTTGCACCCTCCTTATCTTGACATAATCAAATATAGTCGGGGCTGCATTGAAGGCGACCTCTCGAATCATAACAGTGTCGAGAAGTTCAAAGAGGACTTGGGGCTTGTTGCGCGTGAGTGTTTTCGGGTGTTGCGGCGTGGGGGATTTTGTGCCGTATTGATCGGGGACACCAGAAGAAGCGGTTCCTATATCCCCTTGGCGTTTGAAGTTCTTGGCCTGTTTCTAGGCGTAGGCTTCCTGCTAAAAGAGGATGTAATCAAGTTGCAGCATAACTGCCATTCCACAAGCCGGTGGGCAGATATCGCGATAAAGCGGAATTTTCTATTGATCATGCACGAGCACTTGTTGATTTTCAAGAAGCCGTCATCTCAGATTTCCTGGTCGGTGGAGATGGGGGATTGCCGAATTGATCGGTTCGACGGTAAAACTCTGATTAAGTAATAATCTTTAGGCTAATTTATTAAAATCGGTTACCTTGATTTTCACGCTTAAATCTAGCCCGGTCACTGTTGCGACTAAGCCCTTGACTCGCCCGTTGCTGAAGTGGGCTGGTGGCAAAGCTCAATTGTTAGGCCACCTTCTACCGAGGATTCCAAAACAGTTCGGACGTTACATTGAGCCGTTTATTGGGGGCGGTGCGCTCTTCTTTGCTGTGAGACCAATTGATGGAATTATTGCAGATAGCAATCCGGAACTCGTGAATCTCTATCGCGCAGTAGGCAAAGAGGTCCAGAAGGTCAAAGCCTGTCTTGAAGCTTACGAAAATACGGAAGAAATGTTCTATTCTATTCGCACTCAAGATTGGTTAAAACTCTCATCAGCGGAAGCTGCAGCCCGAACTGTTTTTTTGAATCGGACATGCTTCAATGGGCTCTATCGTGTGAACAAGAGCGGACAATTCAATGTTCCTTTCGGAAGGTATAAGAACCCAAGAGTCGTTGACGAAGAGGGGCTAGAAGCGGCTTCTTGTCTGCTAAGCGAGACCACTATTCTCTGCGACGACTATAAAACCGTTCTCCGAAAGCACGCTCGGTCGAATGATCTTATTTTTTTAGATCCACCATACCTACCAGTATCTCAATACGCGGACTTCAAGAGGTACACCAAGGAGCAATTCTACGAGGAAGATCACGTTGAGCTTGCTGCTGAAGTTGAGCGGTTGCATAAACTCGGATGTCATGTAATCATTACAAACTCAAACCACCCTCTTGTTCATGAGCTTTTCGGCAGATATGAGATCGAAGTCATTCAGACTAAGCGCTATATTTCCTGTAATGGCAACGGGAGAACTGGCGAGGATGTCATCATTAACATTCCGCCAAAACTTAAATTTAATTCAAAGCTAATTCGCGCATCGCTGCCAGAGCAGGCCCAGAAATTTCCATCAACTAGGTTCATGGGTTCAAAAAAGAAACTGCTAACCGAAATATGGGGGGTAGCTTCTCAATTTCAATTCGACACGGCTGTTGATTTATTCTCAGGCTCAGGAATTGTCGGCCATATGATGAAGTCCCACGGGAAAGCTGTGATCTCAAACGATTATATGGCGATGTCGGCGACTTTTGCCAAGGCATTGATCGAAAATAACAAGACAACGTTGCTTGATAAAGACGTGAAGGCATTGATTGAGCCTTCACGGATCACTGACTGCTTTGTACAGAAGCGATTTGAGGGCCTCTATTTCGTGGACGATGATAATCGTTTGATCGACGTCATTAGAACGAACATTAAGGCGTTAAAGAGTCCATACAAGCGAGCGCTCGCGATGACCGCACTTATTCGTGCTTGTTTCAAGAAAAGGCCTCGTGGAGTATTCACCTATGTCGGGCATCGATACGATGATGGTCGGCGTGATCTTGCGACTCCTTTCCTCGATCAATTCGTTGAGGCGGTAAGGGTGGTTAACGGTGCGGTGTTTGATAATGGGAAGGCGAACAAGTCTCGACATGGTGACGCAATGAGCATGCGGCCGTTGAAAAATGCCCTGATCTACATAGATCCGCCTTATTATTCGCCGCTATCCGACAATGAATATGTGCGCCGCTATCATTTTGTTGAGGGACTCGCTCGGGATTGGAAAGGCGTCGAGATTCAAGAACATACCATCACGAAGAAGTTCAAGTCTTACCCGACGCCATTCTCTTCTCGCAAAGGCGCAACGGAAGCCTTCGACCTTTTGTTTGGGCGGTTTCGTGAGAATATTCTATTGGTTTCCTACTCCTCGAACAGCCAGCCGACGCTTGACGAGATGGTGGCTATTATGGCCAAGCACAAGCGCCACGTGGAAGTCGTGCCGGTGGACTACAAATATTCCTTCGGCAACCAGGGCCACAAGGTCGGCGACAATAACAACGCGGTCCAGGAGTA
>JBBTGF010000004.1:0-5987 GCA_038041525.1 Elusimicrobiota bacterium
GGACGCAGACGTTCGATGGCGGTGAAGCGGACAAAGCATTGGGGATCGCGGTGACTCCGGAGGGAGAAGTGTTCGTGACCGGATCACATCACGTCGGTAATCAATCCGAGAATCTATGGGTGCGCAGGTATTCATCCGCTGGCACCACGCTGTGGACGCAGGAGTTCAATGATGTCAGCAATGGTTTTGAGGCGGGCCTGGGTATCGCGGTATCGACTGGCGCGGGCGCGGTCTTTGTCGCGGGGCAAAGAGAGAGTGATTATCAACGGGATATTTTGGTGCGCAAATACAGTATCGCTGATGGCGCTGACTTGGGCATGCGCGTCATTGATGGCGCAGCGCATGGCAATGACTCCGCCAACGCGGTGGCGGTTGATGGTTCCATCAATGCTTATGTCGTCGGTTTCCGGACCGACTCGTATTCAACGGTAAAAAACCTCATGGTCAGGAAGTTCAGCCCGTCGGCGTTTACCACGGGACAAGGGGGCGGTTCGCCCGCTTATGGCACAGGCAAGATCAGCGGTAATCTGCAATATTCCGGTTCTGATGCGATAAACAAACCGTTTTATATCAGGCTGACGCAATCCCCGGATATCAACGCTCCGCTTTTCAGTGGCAAGGTTGCAACAGTGACGGCGTCATTTCCGAGCTATGATTTTACCGATCTGCCAGATGGGAATTATTATCTGCGCGCTTTTGCCGACCTTGATAACAGTTCGACTTTAAACCTGTCTTCCGAGCCGGTCGGGGCGTTCCCTTATCCGGGCAATCTCTACGACATCCAGGTGTTGAACGGTGGTTACCAGACAGGCAAGCAGGTCTTCACCTGCGATCGCAGACGCTTGGTCTTTGGCGATGTCTACGGGGATTCCTTGACCGCGAATTGCACTGTTGATTTTGATTACGGCCAGAGTTTCTACGGGCGTTTGTACGGATTCTCCGCCACCGCGGGCCAGCAGGTCTCCATCGAGATGAATGCCGATACCAATTGGGATACCGTTCTATATCTCTTCAGCCCCAGTGGCCAACAGATTAGTTATGACAACGATTCCAACGGTAACAACAACGCCAAGATCGCTAACTTCACGCTTCCGGAAACCGGTATCTACACTATAGTCGGCACTTCGTTCTTCGCCGGAATGATGGGGAATTTCACGGTTAAATTAAAACTCGAGGGCGGATTCGCCGGGCAAGTCAGCGGCGTCATCAGTTATTCCGGTACGCAAAGCGGCGCTGTCAGGATCAGCTTGAAGAACGATGTCAATGATCTCGATATGAAGTTCTCGTCGCAGGCCGCGGCGGGTGCGTATTCGTTCACGCAGTTGCCGGATGGGGATTTCTACGTCAGCGCTTACATGGACGTCAATGATAATGGCGTACGCGAGCCTAATGAGCCCAAGGGCGAGAGCGCGGTCGTCGCCGTGGCCAATGGCAACGCGCAGCTTGCCAGTTTCAGTCTAAGCGATCCCGAGTTCGGGTATATCGGCGTCTGGGTTGGATATACCGGTGATATTACCAAGAAGATGATCGTTCGGGCCCTCGATCCCGACGATGACCAGATTCAGTTCGAGACCGTCATCAATCCGAATCTTAATCAGTTGCCTTCGTTGAATATCGCTGTTTTAGGGCCTTTGTCAGAGACCGGGTATCGATTGTTGGCATTCGTTGATTCGAATGACAACAACAGCGCTGATATGTCCGAAGCAGTCGGATCGTCTTATCCTGTTGTGGCGGTTAATGGCCTGCAGGTGAGCGCGACGTTTCAAGCGTTTCTGCCTGGAGAAGCGGGATTGCCCGGACCTCGTAATATATCGGGTAGCATCACTTATTCCGGAGGCCAGACTGGTGTCATGAAAGCCATACTATTCACTCCGGAGAATTGGGAAAACGAGGGAACGCCTCATTACATGATTGACTTAGGGGAGCCTGGTGTCGGTACGACTGGCTACGCATTTATCGGTATCCAAGCGGGAACATATTTCCCCGCCGCATTCATTGATGCGAATGCCAACAATAGCCTCGAGCAAGATGAACCGCTTGGCGTTGCCTCATTAGATGTGCCGGTGGATGTTTTATCCGGCAACGCTAACAGTGATTTTTATATTTTAGACCCGCCACAGGGCCAGATAACGGGTGTCGTCACTTACCAAGGACAGGTCAGTGGTCCGATCGTAGTGCGTGTGAACCGTCAAGATCAACAAAAGAGTATGTATGGTTCTGCTGACACCGAGAGCACGCGTACGCAGGGGATCAGCACATATGCCTATGTCGTCGATAACCTTGAATCTTACGGGAATTATCAGCTTACCGTGTTCGTAGATAATAATGGTGATGGGATGGGTGGTTTTGGTGAGCCCATCGCCTATATCAATAATATCGCTATCGATACTAATACAGTCCCTAGCGTCATGGTCGACGCCGTTTTGTTCGATCCGGGCCAGCAAGTCAAAGGTCAGGTGAGTGGTTCGGTGTCGTATGCCGGAGGCAACAGCGCCGGTCCGATCCGGGTTCGGCTATTCGACAACGCGAGTTTCCTGGGTACGCCTGTGGCCAGCCAAGAGGCCGCCGCTCCCGGAGTGAATACAGGGAATTTCGCGCTCACCAATATCGATCCGGGCACATATTACCTTGATGCTTATCGCGATGGCAATTTCAACAATTATCATGATCCTGCGTTCGAGCCCAAAGGCCTTTATTCATCAGGCGCGTCGATCGTCATCGCGCAAGGGTCGTTGTTCCAAGATGGCAAGAACATCGTTTTACAGGACCCCGGTACTGGTGGAGGAGGTCCGACCGGTAATGCCTCGGTATCGGGCGCCATCGACTATGAGGGCGTGGCTACGTCAGGGACGGCCATCATCCATTTAGTCAGCGCATTCGCGTCGCCTGCGGAAGCGCCGATGCAGAGCGCGCAAACCGCCATGCCACTGCCTGCCAACGCGAGTTACGTCTTCAATGATGTGCCACAGCAGATGCTCATGCTTAGGGGTTTTATCGACTTGAACAATAATTTCTTCCCGGATGGCAATGAGCCGATCGGGCGTCGGGGACTTTCTAGCGGCCAGAACGTCTATGGCGCCAATGCGGGTGTCGACTTCATCTTCTGCGACAGGTCGTTTGTCAATTCCGGCGTCGAGGTCAATGGTTCCTTGCAGGCCGGAGATTGCGTTAGCATGGACAGGAAGAACGAGTCGGGATTCGCCACACTCGCCGACCATTATTCATTCTCGGGCGCCAAGGGGAATCGCGTCACCATCGACATGAAGTCGATGTCGGGCAATGCGCTTGACAGCTTCATCTATCTTTTGGGTCCTTCAGGTAAGATCGTAGCCAGCGCGGATTGTTTCGATCAGCAGTGTACGCAATACGCTGATGCGCGTATATTCGATTTCAGCCTGCCCGATAGCGGTATCTATACCTTGATCGCTACCAGCTTTGGCCAGTATAACGGCACGGGTGATTACAAACTCAAGATCGGCGTCTCCGGCGGCGGTTCAGGCTCGATTTCAGGAGCGATCTCCTATAACGGCAATCAAGGCGGACAGATATTAGTCGCCATCTTCGACGTCGATCCGATGGATGATCAAAATAGTGGTCCTATCAGCGGCATGTTCTTGCCCGGACCGACCTCCTATGCGTTCACCAATCTGGCTAGTTCCAAGACTTATTTTATTGCGTCCGTGCTGGATGTCAATTACAACAGCATGCCTGATACCGGTGAGGATTTCGGCGTCTATGGCGGGACCGTAGCGCCCTTGGGAGTTTTCTTGCAGGCGAACCAGCAGAAGACGGGTATCAATGTCACTATCGAGCAAGGCAGCGCCATCCCGGCGGGTCAGGGTGACGGCGGACAGGGCCGCATCCAAGGTATCGTCAGTTATGTCGGCACTAAAGCGGGTAAGCTCAAAGTCGAGGCATGGAATTCACCATATTTCAGCGGTAGCCCGGCTGCGGTGCAGACAGTCAATTCATTGACGAACGGTCAGGCGAATTTCAGTATGCAAGTCCCGGGTAATAATAATTATTACCTTAAGGCTTATCTTGATTCGAACAATAATTTCATTTTCGATCCGACGCAAGACCCGAAGGGCACATATTCGCCGTTCGGCGAGGGCGCGGAACCTGTTTTCGTGCAGTCAGCCAGCACGCAGACCGGGGTTGATTTCAGCCTTCATGAGCCTGAATTCACCCAGAACTATACGGGTTCTGGCGGCGGGGGAGGCGGCAGTAGCGCGGTCTCGGGCGAAGGCATTGCCAGTATCGCTCCCGTGAGCGCGGCCGCGGGCGTCATGATCGACGTTGCCACCGTGACTTTCGTCGTTGGCAGATCGAGCATTACCAGCAACGGTAAAGTGGGCGTTAAGATGCCGATGGGTTGGTTCGCCGGGCCGGGTACGGCTTATTCGATCACGCAGGCGGGTGCGGCGCCGCAAGCGAATTTCTTCGTGGGCGGCGATTCTGTCGGCCTTGACATCATCTCAGGGATGCTGGAGGCCGGGGCGACAGTCACGTTCAAATTAAAGAACATCTTCATTGGCTGCCAAGCGGGTAATGCCCAGTTTGCGGTCGCCAGCGTCACTAACGGCAATGGTTTTCCACAGCCGTTGACCGCGGGTTCGCCTGCGATCGCGGTTGTTGCCGGAGCGCCGAGCTTCCTTAATATCCAGAACGGTTATCTGACCATGGTGACGGGTTCGACGTGGCCCGTACCGAGTAATTATTCATCCCGGATCACTTTGGAGGCGAAGGACAACTGTTTTAACACAGTCACCGCGGCGACGCCTATCGTTGCTACAGTGACCGCCAGGTCGTTCGATCAGAATTGGACGCCTACGATAGACGGCAATGTCTTTCTGGCGACACAGGCGGCGGGACCGTTCCATCAGTCATCCGTGACCGTATCGATCGCTGTCGGGAAGAGCTCGGGGACATTCCGGGCGATCGCTGTGAATTCCGGTTTTAAGGAGCTTTTCATCGAGCACACCTTGAGTCAGCAGACGCAGTTTGGTGGGTTGAATGTCATCGCTGGTGGGGGTATCACCGGCGTCTCGGTATCGTCAAAGGCGGCGTCGGCTCCCGGTATCACCGCCATCATCATCACTCCCAATGGCGATGGTGTGGCCGATGCCGCATATATCAATTTCAAGGTCGGACAGCAGGCGGGCTGGCATGTCCTCGTTTCGTCGTTATCTTTCAGGGAAGGCGTCGACCCGGTTGCTATCTGGGAGGCCTGGGGATTCGGCGATCCCTATCCTGGTCAAGTCGCTTGGTATGGGAAACATTCGCAATGGATGAACAATGGCGCTGGCGTGCCTTCGGGCGTCTACTATGTACGTATCGAGCTTGAGGGCGGGACCATCAAGAACGATGCGATCTCAGCGACAGTCGATGTGCCGGCGCTGACCGGACGGGTCTATGATTCAGCTAACTTGTTGTTCAATCTGCCTAATACGCAGATCCAGGTGTGGGGCCAGTATGGCGGCGGTCAGCAGGTGACGACTGGCGCCGATGGCACATATGCCATCCCCGGGTTGGCCGCAGGTGTGTACAAACTTAGCTTCCAAAAAGAGGGCTATCAGTTAAAACAGGCCACGGTGTCGGTGAGCGGTAATACGACGCTCAACGCGGCGCTCGATCAGGCGTCGTCATTGCGCATCACGGGCGGGGTCGCGTCTGTGCAGAATTTCGAGCAGTGGGGTAACCTGCAAGTATTCAATGCCAACAGGACGCGCAATGCCTATTCGCCTCTCCATGTGGCTATCGCCACGACGACGATCGATGATGGCGGACGTTGGGACCCGGCGTTGGCGCAGTTCGTCACTAAGAAAAGGATCACCGTTTATCTTGAGCCGGATACATATACGGTCACAGCCGACATGCCGGGACTTGGCCAAGTATCGAGCACCGTCGTGGTTGGCGCCGGGATCAAAGATTTGGCGCTACCTGCGTTCACGCGCAAGGCCAATGTGACAGGTAATGTTTATTTG
>JBBTGF010000005.1:0-4843 GCA_038041525.1 Elusimicrobiota bacterium
TATGTCACCGCATCGATTTTTTTCTGCGGCGCGATCATGCTGATCTTGGAAATGACCGCCGTCAGGATGCTAAACCCGGTCTACGGTAGCTCCATCGTTGCCTGGTCTGCCGTGATAGCGACGACGCTGGCCGCGATCGCGGCAGGTTCCTTCCTTGGAGGGATTTGGGCAGACCGTGGCGCCGGCATTGCACGATTTTCTCATGTGTTGTTTTATTCAGCGTTAGCGATTTTACTGATGGTCGCCAGTAAAGGATACATCCTGCGGTTGACGGCCACCTGGGGCTTGCAATATGGGGTGTTGGCGGCGAGTCTGATGCTATTGGGACCGACGTTGGCCAGTTTAAGCGTGCTGACAACCTTAGGGATCAAGATCACCACCGTATCATTGTCGACATTGGGTCGGCGCGCCGGCGGTCTTTACGCCATATCGACTTTAGGGAGCGTTGCCGGAGCCCTGGGCACGGGTTATTATCTTTTACCGCATTTTTCCGTGAGTCTTTTATTGAGGGGTTCGGCCTGTCTGCTTTTGGTGCTGGCTGGTGTGGGCTACGGGTTACAGCGTCGTCTGATCGTGACAGCGTCGATCGCATCGACCGTTCTCATCATGCTCGTATCTTTGTCGCTGGCGGTACCGACGCGAGAGGCCGGTGTTTTGTTCGATAAGGAATCCTTTTATGGGCGGATACAAGTGGTCGATCGCGGTCCGCATAGGCTTTTTTTCATCAACAGCGCCTTACAGGGGACGATCGACCTTGAGGATGGCGATGTAGTCGAATCAAGTCAGCGTGATTTCGAGCTGGCCGCATTGCTGCGTCCCGCCTCCCGGCGCGCGTTGGCGCTAGGGCTTGGCTCTGGCGCTTTGCAGCGGGCGTTTTCCAAGTATCACGGCATAGCGGTCGATGTCGTCGATATCGACCCTGTGGTCGTAGAGGCGACGCGGTCGCATTTCGGTCTGGCGTCTCAAGGCGCGGTATTCGTGGATGACGCGCGTACATTCTTAAGGCGGGCTCCGCAAGTCTACGACATCATCTTGCACGATGCGTTCAAGGGGGATTCTCAGCCCGGACATCTTTTCACAGCCGAATTCCTGCAGGGCATCAAAGGAGCGCTCAATCCCGGAGGCGTGCTTGCGATCAATCTTCTTAGTATCAAAGAAGGTGACGGTTCAAGAGCCTGGAGATCGGTCTATAAGACTCTTGCTAGCGAGTTCGCGCATGTCAGGGTCTTTGCGGCGGGAGATAGCGATCCAGTCGAGGATCTTCTGTTCTTCGCTTCGGACGGACCGTTGGATACTGCCGGTATCCTATCCGGTTCGCATGTCGCATTCAAGGCTGAACTGGAATGGATGTTGACTCGCGAGCTCACGGCGCGAGCGCAGGACGATCCTTTGGCTATGGTCTTGACAGACGATCATTGCCCGCTCGATTCCCTTAATGAGCCGGTCGTCCGTGCTTGGAGGGAATGGATCCTGCAGACAGAGCAAGGTCTCTTGTCCAAGGTGCGTGGTTAGTCGTCAAGACGCAGGATCTTGTCGATCACATTAGAGCGGGCCCAGCGTTGCGGGAACAGGATGGCGGGGTTGTCATCCGTGGAGATCGAGAATCCCTCGATGCCTTCAGGTATGGAAGAGTTATGCATCCAGCGTAGGAATAATCCTGGGGTCATCCATTCCGGTTGTGGTGAGAAAAACTGTATACGTTCACGGATTTTTTGCTCAGTGAAGTGGAGCGGCCCGTTAGATGCCATGAGGAATGGATTCTCCGTCCAATCTTCAGGTTGCTTCTTGATTGGCCAGAGGCGAGGCTCGAAAAGGAAGACTTTGTCATTGAACGCGGTTTGAGCGGTGCGTGCCGCGATCAACAGGGCCGCTAAACCGGGTTTCAGGTCGTTATTCTGTCTTTCGAAGCGAGTGACATGGGTCAGGAATATCCCTGTGTCGGCAAGATGGTCTTTGGCTAGACGCATGAATTCTTTTGAGTAGAAGATGCTGCCGGCTTCCGTCGAGGCGTTGTTGATGTCGACGATAATGACATCATAGCGGACAGACGAATCTCGCAAGAATTTGTGTCCATCACCGATATGCAGATGGATCCGGGGGTCATCCCAGACGATTTTTGCATTGTAACGGTTGAGTCCGGGTAGGCGCGATTTAGCAGTCTCGATGACTTCGCGGTCAAGTTCAACCTGGTCGATGTCTTTTACCCTGCGGTCTGCCAGTAGTGAGACTAAAAGGTTGCCGTCACCGCAACCGATGAGGAGGATATGTTTGGGGTTAGGGTGGGCCAGCAGCGCTAAGAATACGAATTCCCGTAAACGTGGGGATTGGGGGGAGGTGGATTGCGTGATGCCGTCAAGATATAAGACGCGCGTCCCCGGACGCCCGTCGTCAGTGAAGCCTTCTAATACCTGGATCTTTTGATAGGGGGTGTCTTTTACATAATGATGGGAGCTCGCCGCCAGCGGGGGATACCATATCCCCATCGCCCAACTGGCGCTGGCCCGGTCGGCCCAGCCGGCGTTTAAAAACAGGCTGGCAAGTAGAATCGCCATAGGCGCCGATAGAAGCGAGAAGCGGACCAGCTTCGTCTTGTTCGATGCCCATAGCGCTAAGATGACACAGCCAAGGACGTCAGCGGTCGCCGCAACGAAGCTGCCTCGCAGGATGCCGGTATAAGGCAGGATGAGGAACGGGAATGTCAATGAGCCTAAGACCGCGCCGAGCGCATCGGCGCCATAGATCGATCCGGTATAAAAACCGGTCTTGCCTTTGGCGATGATGGGTTCCGCATATTGCATGGCGACAGGTAGTTGGCCGCCGGCTAACAGAGAGGGGATGAGAATGACGCAAAATGAGAGGCCATAGCGCAACCACCATGCATCGGCGAGTCCGATGGCGCGCAATGCCAGTACTAGCGTCATAGCGGATAAAGCAAGTGCGAATTGCATCCCAATGAGCAGCAGCTTAATGCGTTTCCACCGGCCGCAGAGGCGTCCGAATATTTGACTGCCTAAAAAAAGTCCGAACATGACCGCGGCCAAAGTAGCGCTTGAGGCGTTGATTGAGCCGCCGAGTGTGATTAAGAGTTCGCGCAATACCACGATCTCTAGGATCATAAAGGAGAATCCGGTCAGGGCCATGCACAGCAGCAAACTGGTCAACATATTAGCGCTCCGTTTAGTACAAATCGCTAAGGTGCGGCCCAAGCTTGAGTATCAGGTTGGGTTTCTTGCCATGAGACGCGGTCAAGCACCACGTTTAGCACTGGGATATTAGAGAGGCCGTCGTCATAGAAGATCAGGGAGATACCGCTGCCTGTGCGGCTGATCGTGCCTACGATCCAGACCGCTCCCATCAGATCGGGAGTGCTTTGCATCGCTAAATTGCCGCCTACATAGAGAAATCCGCGTATGGAAATGTCGGCGTTGCCGGCAGCGGGGACGTCGCTGTTGCTTTCGTAGCACTTGCCATTTCCCCAGGTCCAGGTCTCGGTACCTAGATTGAATTTGGCGCGGGTCACCCCGGAGCCATTGTCCGCCGGATATTCATTGATCGCCGAGGTGTCGCAATGTAGATATTCCCCTGAGGCGTCGCTGGGTACATTGACGATCGGTGCGGAGGAATCAGAGCCTTCCCAACTGAAGTTGCCGCGCGCCACGATAGTGCCGTAGAGGAATTGATTGCCGCGGAGTTTCACGGTGGTGCAGGCAGTGCAATTAGCATTGGTGATGGAGGCGTCCCAGTACCAGATGAGGTTCTTCTTGGCAAGCGCATGGGTAGAGGAGTTGTTGAACCAGCATTCGCCGGCCGTCTGCCCTTTCACTTGCGCGTTGCAGATATTCAATGTGCCATTGGTTGACGCCGATGCGCGCATGGTGGTGAAATCAAGCAGTGGCATGTCGGGCACATCGTAGTTTGACCACCATTCGAGGTTGTCCGTGTTCGGCGGATCCATGCCGTTGACGTCGCGCAGATAGATTCCCTGTCCGGTCACCACTTGGCGGGAGAATTTGCGCGGGAAGTATTTCTTCGCCGCTTCCGCATCCGTGATGTCGATATTACCGTGCGCCATGATCGGTCCCCAGTTGATGACGAAATGGTTTTGGATGTCGATGCCGCTGGCGGAGAACAGGGCGCCCGGTATGGTGGTATTGTAATAGACGGCTTTGATAGCGCGGGTCTCCCTTGACTCGCTGTCGCGGCCCTCTCCGTAGACGGCGACCTGGGTTTGCGATACGGCGGAGAATTTGATCCGGTAGGTGCCGCCGCTGATGTCGTTATAGGTGGCGTCAAAATTATAACCGCTGATCGTGGTGCCCAGCCGCGCTTGTTCCCAGGTCGAAGTCGAACTTTTGAGTTTCCAGGCGCCGCGGTTGATGGCGGCTTCCGCTAGATTGAAGGCCGTGGAAGATTTTTGTTCCTTGATTGTCCATTTGGATTCATCCTGTGCCCATTTAATGATCGCTGGCACCAGGATGAGCATGACCGTCACTGAAACGACGATGGCGACTAACATCGCCTGGCCGCGTGAGTTCTTAAGCGCCTTCATCATCAGTTCATCACCATCACTTTTTCCGAGGTCATATGCAAGGTCTTGACCCGGCCATCGAAGAGCGTCTTCTCCAGCGTCATTGAGACGGATACGATCGTCATGTCATCGGACCTGGGGAAGGTGAATGTAAGATATCTCATGTTTTCGGACAACGTCATGATCTTGCCGCTGGTCAGTTGAATGAGTTTGGTACCGGTCAGATAGTAGCTTATCGAGGTGCCCTGGATATTGGTGAACGTGATACGGGAATAATACGGTTGGTTGGTCGATTGGTCGATGACAAGGGTGCTT
>JBBTGF010000006.1:0-2137 GCA_038041525.1 Elusimicrobiota bacterium
AGGTATCCAGGTTTTTGGCGCGTTGACCCCGCAGGAACGCCTGCAGGTGTTCAAAGCCTGCGAGTGGCTCATCGAGAATCCCGGCTGGGACAAGGCTTCGTATCAAGGAAGCATCCATGTGTGAATTGCTCGGGATCTCGTCGAACGCGCAAGTCGACATCGAATTCTCGTTCAAGGAGTGGCAGCGCCGGGGTAGGCGTAATAGCGACGGCTATGGTTTCGCCTACTGGAAGGGCGCCGAGCCTAAGATAATCAAGGATGCAACGAGTCTTGACCGCGCCAAACCCGACACCATTGACTACGTGCGCAGTGTCAGAAGCAAGATGTTCGTCTGTCATGTGCGCATGGCGAGCATGGGATTGCCAAATCAGTCCAACACCCATCCGTTCAAAGCCCGGTTGGGGGAAAAAGACATGGTATTCGCGCATAACGGCACGCTGCGCTCTCCGGAATCCTTGCAGTTACGGGATCATCGCCCGGCTGGCAAGACCGATTCGGAACGCGCGTTCTTATGGCTGCTCGAGCAGCTTTCAGAGACCCCGGAGGCGCAGTTTGCGCAGGCCCTCAAAGCCGCTGCCGATGACTTGCGCAGCCGTGACACGGGAAGTTTCAATTTTTTGCTCTCTGACGGCGGCACCCTTTGGGCGCGTGCCGATACGTCGCTGTGGTTCATCGAGCGCAAACCGCCTTACGGCGGGCAGCTCGTCAATCTTAAAGACGCGGGCTACTGCATCAGCCTCGCCCATGTTAAACGCCCGGACGAAAGAGCGGTCCTCGTAGCCACCCGGCCGTTAAGTGACGAGCCCGGCTGGAAACAGCTCAAACGCGGGGAATTGCTTTGGGTGCGGGATGGATCGGTGCGCCGATTCTCTGAATAAAATTCAGCTTGACATTACGATGTCCATGACGCATTATTGTGGTGTTGAAAAGATTTATTGCAGTAAAAACCGTAAAGCAGCTGAAAAAAATAAAAAAATTACCTATCGTAGTCGTCGATATAGGATTTGGTCAAAAGAGCAATAAATCCTGTGGTGTTGCTGCGGGGAAAGATTTTTTCGTGAAGTTATCATTTGCTTGCGCTGTGTGCTTGGTATCTAAAATCTGTGCCAAATACGGTAAAGGTGTGCTATTAGTTCTTGAAGCGCCTCTTAGCGGAAATTTTGATGAGTCTGGAAATCCAATAAGGCGTCCGTTCGAGAATAATAGAAGTGGCTGGTATCACGGCGCTGGTGCGGCGGTATCAATGGGAGCATTGTATTTTTTAGAGCGTATGACGTGCAAGAACTCAAATATCCATTTGCTGGAGGCTTTTTGGACACGTGGGAACAACAGTATTACGCAGGATGATAAAGTTGCTACGTGGATTCACAATGAAATACGTCGGTCCCGGAGAAGACGGTCTGAAGTTTTTAATTCGCATGGTCCGATTTCCAAGTTAGTCAATGGCGTGCCGCTAGTGGCTATTTTTAAAGATAACAAATTAAGTAGTTTCCAACATCATTCTAGGTAAAAATTCTTTTTCATTCAGTGTGTTGACTTAATTTTGCAAATCCCCGCTCCAGGGCGACCGATTGTTATGTTTCTGTGGTGAAATTAACATTCTGCTCTCGGTTGCATTCTTCTTCGGAGGGCCATTCGCTGTTGGGCTTGCGGAACTGCCATTGGCGTGCGGCGCGGCATGATTTTAGTTTTGGCGATACGGGTTCTATATAGGACGGCTTACTGCCGTCTTGCAGCAGCGGGGACTCCATCTTAAGGAGCCTGGGCATGACTTTGTCCTTATGGTTCTTGAGAGCGTAAAGCTCGTAGCGGCAACCGCTGAAGGGATCAGTCCAGGTGTCGATAAGGATTGCGCCCGCGATAGCCAGGTAGCGCGGCCAGCCCAAACGTTCGGCGATGGCTCGGGCGACCTCGCTGTTCTCATTTGCGGCGATATCGGCGGCGGTCAGCGTCTCGGGACGCATGATGACAGGTTCGGGCACCTTGATGTTGTGCCAGTAGTAGAGCGCGTCCCCGCCGATGCCCCGGAAGCGCACCGCCGGGCCGGCGGCGTTATGTACGCGGCCTTGCGCGTCGAGATGCATCTCCGGCATCAGCATGACGACAGCTGCTTTGTCCCAGAGCATGGCAAACCCGG
>JBBTGF010000007.1:0-6171 GCA_038041525.1 Elusimicrobiota bacterium
ATCCCTAAGAAGATACAGGACGGGCAGATACGCACTCTGCGTAAGGTCAAGCGGGAGCGTAGTAATGCCAAGGTGGCGGATTGTCTGTCAAAGTTAAAAGATGCGGCGGCCGATCCCGCTAAGAATGTGGTTCCCGCGGTGATGGACGCTGTCGGCGAGATGGCTACCGTGGGCGAAGTCACGGCCGCTTTTGAAGCGGTCTTCGGCGCATATGTGAGCCAGCAATGACGCGTCATCTCCTTGCCGTCATCCTTTTGTTAGCGGTGGGCCCCGTGCGTGGCGAATCCCCGATGGCTAAGAAGCTCGATTTGAAAGAGGCCGTGCGTTTGTCCATGCTCAACAACCCGAACCTGCTCTCGGCCTTAGAAGACATCGCTATCGCCGAGCAGCGTATCCGCATGGCGCGGCATCTGCGTTACCCGCACGTGGGTCTGGATTTCTCCGCGCTCGATTATAAATCCGAGAGCAGTTTCGTGATCACGGAGCATTCGGGCGGATTATTGATGACGCCGACGCGCCGCGACCAGTTGTATTCGGGCAGGGCCTTCTTCGAAGAAGAACTCTACACCGGCGGGCGCACGCATAACGCCATCATCCTGGCCAAAGCCGCTTTGGAGAAGGCCAAGACCTTGCGCGATGACATGCAGATCAGGATCGTGCGTGACGTCAGCGTCAGATTCTTAGAGTACGTGCATTGTCAGCGCAGGATCACCTTGATCCGCGAGCTGATGGCCAAACTGCCTGCCCGTAGCGCGTCCTCCGGCGTGGCGGCGCGCCTGCTTTTCGATGACGAGCGTCTGGAGCTCGCTTCGCTGCTTGAAGAAGCCGAGGTCAAAGAGCTGCCGGTGGCGCGCGGCGCGCTTTTAAAGGCCATCGGCATGGATCTTTCCCGTGATATCGAAGTCACGGATGTGATCGAGGAATTGGAGATGGTGCCGGCGGCGCCTACGCTCGAGCAGGCGCTCTCCTGGGCTAGGGAGTACCGGCCGGAATACAAGTCCGAAGCTTTGGAAAGCGAGATAGACGCCACCGAGGTCGCCATCGCGCTGGCGGGCAGGAAGCCCATCGTGAGCTTGATGGGTATGTATGAGTTGACCGGAGCGGATTTCCCGCTACGCTCGAACAACTGGTCCGGGATGCTGCGTATGCATCTGCCGTTCTCCTGGGATTATTGGACCACGATCAGGGAGCGTAAAGCCCAATTACGCAAGGGGCAGGTGCGCAAGGTCGACATCGGCGACAAGATCTCCCTGGAAGTGCGCCAATGGCACGGCGACCTTTCGTATCAGATCGCGCGTCTGAAGACCTTCAGGCAAAGGGAGCGCCTTTGGCAGGATGCCTATGACGCCGCCATCGGTGGCGGCGATCCTTTACGCGACAAGATGGAGTTGTTCTTGCGTTATAAGCGCGTGCGCTTGCACGCGTTACAGGCTTTAGAGGACGCGTTACTTGCCAGATATGAGTTCGAACACGCTGTCGGGCGCGAATTGCGGTAACGGCGCGCGTAGTGCCGCGCGATGAATCACCGGTCTATTGTTTTTTCTTGTCTGTTATCGTTGGCGCCTGCGGCCGCCTTTTGCCAGACTCCTGCGCAATCCGATTATCAGGTCGCGGAGGCGCTTGCTATCCCCTCGACGCGTGAGGTCGCGGTCGATCTGCTTTGGGCGCTGTGGCGCGGGCAGCCGGAGTCCCTGCGCGGTAAGACGGGTTTGGCGCTCTCCGGCGGCGGCGCGCGCGGCATGGCGCATGTCGGCGCCCTGCGCCATCTCTTAGAGATCGGTTATCCCATCGAAGCGGTCGCGGGATCGAGTATCGGCGGTTTAGTCGGCGGACTCTATGCCGCGGGCGTCGATATCGACGGCATCGAGAGCATGGGCCGCGAGATGGGCAAGAAGGATTTCACTGATGAGAGCGCGGCGCACATGATCCGCTTGGCATTAAGCGATGGTTTAGCCAGCAGCGAGCCCATGGAGCGCTGGCTGCGCACTCGTTTTGGCAAGAAGACGTTCGACGACACACGGGTGCCGTTCGTCACCTGCGCCGTCGACTTAGCTTCCGGAGAGCTGATCTTCCTTAAAGAAGGCGATCTGGCTTCTTCCATCCGCGCCGCTATCACCATCCCGGGGCTCTTCGAGCCCGCGTCCATCCGGCAATATTTCTTAGTCGACGGGGGCCTGCTCTTCAATATCCCGACCGCCGCGGCGTATAAGCTTGGAGCCGAGAACGTGCTATTGCTCGATGTTTCATCGCGCAATCAAGGCAAACCCCTGACGCGTCCACCTTCGAGTATCAGGGCGCTGTACCGCTCCATTCAGATCCAGGGTGACTTGCGTGAAGAGGAAAATTATGTGTCCGGGGATTACACGCTGCGCATCCTTACCCAGGATTTCGAGATCTTCGAGTTCGACCGTTATGATCAGCTTTGGGAAATGGGTGCGCATGAAGCGAGGGCGCATTCTTTGGATTTGAAACTCGCGTTCGTGGAGAAAGCGATGCTCAAACGTGGCAGGCAGTTCTTCGTCGCGGGCCACGCCCGCGGCGGTGAGGGCGGACATGACCGGCCGTAAGCTGGCTATCCTCGCGTCAATGGCGCTGCTGTTGATGGCCGCATCCGCCCCGGCGCAGGCGTTCTTGTGGTTCGGGGCGGCGAAATCCAAGGATTTCAAGCGTTTGACGCGTAACGCCCAGCGTGCCATGGAGCGCAGGCAATGGCATGAGGCGTTGGTCTATCTTGAAGAGGCGAGGCGCCGCTATCCGGGGCAGAGCGCCGTGCAGTTGCAGTTGGCCTATCTGCACCGTCAAGTGGGACTCCTGGGGCAGGCGCGCGGGCACGCTCAAGATGCCGTGCATAACAGCCGCGCCAATAACCGTGACGCGGCGTTGCGCGAACTCGCTTGGGTCGAGTACAGGTCGTATTTTTACGAGAGCGCGCTTAGCCAGCTCGCCAAGCTCAAGAAACCTCTGCCCGCAGATCACGCCTTGCAGGCGCGTCTGTGGATATTGAAAGCGGAATGGGACAAGGCATTGGCCGCGCTCGACACTCTCGAGCACGCGTCACAAGAGAGCGCGTTGAGCGTTCAAGAGGCCGCGCTCGTGGCATTCTGGAGGGATTGGTGCCTGCTATGGAAGCACGGGTCCTTTTCTGCGAGCGCATCGCTTGCCGATCCTGTCCATGGCGGCGCGGGACTGATTTTTGCGGATAAAAAGCTCGCGAAGGGCAGCGAGGCGTGGACAGTCCTTGGGCGCATGGCCTGGCGCTCGCTCTCAGGGTTACCCATGGATAGCGACATCCTCCTGGCTGCCGCCGCCACGACTGATGCGGATAAGACCGATGCCGCCGCATGGCGGATGTTGCGCATACTGCGTTGAACCGCGTTTTGTACGGCAAAATTCAGGATAATGATTCTCGTGAAGCTCGCTGTCAGTAAATTCAGCGCCACCGGCAATTCTTTCGTCTTGCTTGACGCCGCATCGCTGTCCGCGCCCGTGCCGGGTGCGCGCAAGCTCTCGTTCTGGGCCAAGAAACTCTCGCAAGGTCTCGGCAGCGACGGTTTCATCTTCGCGCAGCGCTCGCGCGGCGGCCAGGCCGGGGTGAAGATGACGTTTTTCAACCCCGATGGTACACAGGCTTTTTGCGGTAATGGTACGCGCACCACGGGTTTTTACATGTTGCGTCATGTCATGGGCAAAAGAAGCGGCGTGGTGCGGGTCGGTACCAGCACGGGTCCTATCGAAGTCTCGGTCAATTCCGACCGGGCGGCCCTGACCGCAGTAGCGGTCCCCGAGTTCAAGGGAGAAGTGAGACTCAAGGGTGATTTATCCAGACAAGTCCCGGCGCCGTTTTTCGCGCTCGATAGCGGCTGCCCGCACGCCGTCTGTTTCGTGCCCGATGTCGCGCGTGTCGCGGTGGAGTCCGCCGGGCGCGCGGTGCGTTATGATGAGGCGTTCGCGCCGGCGGGGACCAACGTCGATTTTGTCGAGGTTGTCGATGACGTGAGCATCAAGTTACGTACTTACGAGCGCGGCGTCGAACGTGAGACGCTGTCATGCGGCAGTGGGGCGTTGGCCGCCGCTTGGGCATGTCAGGTTTTAAAGAAGACCACGAGCCGTGCCTTGACTGTGCGCACGCAAGGCGGCATCTTGCGCGTGAGCCTGGATTCACGCAAGCTCGCATTGGAGGGACAAGTGGGATTATTGTTCGAGGGTATCGCTTATGTTTAATGGCTCTATCGTCGCATTGGTCACCCCGTTTTTAAACGGCGCGATCGACTGGGAGTCGCTCGAGCGCTTAGTCGCTTGGCATCTCGAATCGGGGACCGCGGGCTTGGCGCCTTGCGGCACTACCGGCGAGACGCCCACGCTCACGCACGAGGAGCACCTGCAAGTCGTGCGTCGCGTCAAGGAGTGGTCCAAGGGAAAGATCCCGGTCATGGCTGGTTGCGGCGCTAACAGCACGGCTAAGACCATCGAGCTCGCCCGAGACGTTTTGCGGGCTGGAGCGGACGGGCTTTTAGTAGTGACGCCTTATTACAATAAACCGACGCAAGCCGGACTCATCAACCATTACGACCTGCTGGCTAAAGCAGTCAAAGCCCCTATCGTCATCTATAACGTGCCTTCGCGTACCGGCGTCAACATCCTGCCGCCGGCAGTCATCGAGCTGGCGCAAAGGCATAAGCATATCGTGGCGGTAAAGGAAGCGTCCGGAGTCCTCGATCAGGCGAGCCAGATCGCCCGGGAAGCGCCGGGGCATCTCGTCATCCTCTGCGGCGATGATTCGTTGACCTTGCCGATGTTGGCCATCGGCGCGCGCGGCGTCATCTCCGTGGCGGCCAATATAGCGCCCGTACAGGTTTCTTCGATGGTGAGCGCCTGGGACGCGCTCGATGCCGATAAAGCCAGACGCTTGCACCTTAAGCTCCTGCCGATATTCAAGACGCTCTTCATCGAGACTAACCCCGTCCCGGTCAAGACCGCTTTAAAGCTGATGGGCCGTATCACCTCTTGCGAGGTGAGGAGCCCCTTGGTCGCTATGAGCAAGAGCAATGAAGCCGAGCTTACCGCCGCTTTGGCGGCGTGTAATATCATTGAGGAGGCAGTCCGATGAAATGCCGCGTCGCGATCGCTGGGATGTATGGCCGTATGGGTTCGACCGTCGCCGATCTTGCCGAGCATGACCCCGATGTCATCTTAGTCGGCGGCATCGTGCTGGAGGCGCGCAATCGCGTAGGCCACGAGCGCTTGCTGGTGAGCCTGCTCGTCAAAGAAGTCATGGAGATGGGCGATGTCTTGGTGGATTTCACCACGCCGGAGGGCGTCATCACGCATTTGGGCGAACTTGGTTTGTTCAAGGAGCCTAAGGCCGCGGTCGTCGGGGTCACGGGGTTCGATGAGTCGCACATGGCGAAACTCGAGGCCGCTTCATTGACCATGCCCATCGTCTACGATACGAATTTTTCCATGGGTATCGCGTTGCTCAAGGAGGCGATCGCTTCTTTTGGCGGTAATCTCAAAGGTATGGATATGGCGATCGTCGAGACCCATCGCCGTGATAAGAAAGACGCGCCTAGTGGCACGGCGACAGACTTAGCCCACCTGGCGGCGCGTCATCATGGGCGTGTGCCGCCGATCTCTTCGTTGCGTTTGGGCGAAGCGCCCGGTGAACATCGCGTCTTCATCAGCAATGAATCCGAGATGATCGAGCTCACGCACCGGGCCAACTCGCGCGCTGCGTTCGCCAAGGGCGCCTTGGCTGCGGCTAAATGGGTCAAAGGCAAGAAGCCCGGACTCTATAGTTTCAGAGATGTCTTTCAAAGCGGCACAAAGAGTCGGTAGTCTCGGCGCGTACCTCTTTGAGGCGGCGCGCAAGAAGATCCGTTCTTCTTCTGCCGCCAGACTGCCCTTGATCGACCTTTCCGTCGGCGATCCTGACGCGGGCGTGAGCGCCGGGTTGCTTAAAGACGCTTTCGCTCACGCCGCCAAGGATCCGGCTAACACGCTCTATCCCCATGGACGCGGTAAGCCGGCGTTGCGTGAAGCTATCGCTGCCTGGATGCGCCATCGCCATGGCGTCAGCCTCGATCCCGCTAGCGAGATAGGCGTGTTGATGGGTTCCAAAGAGGGCCTGGCGCATTGCGCGTTGGCGACCCTCGATCCGGGTGACCGGGTCTA
>JBBTGF010000008.1:0-1438 GCA_038041525.1 Elusimicrobiota bacterium
ACCTGGTCCTGTTTTCGCTAGCAGGACTGGGTCAGTTTTCGTTAGCGGCCGGGGATCACTTTTGAGATCCGGGGACGGCCACTTGATTCATCTGGTCGAGGTGAGAGCGGGTAAGCTACCGGTGGTTAGATACGCTTTAAGAAGCGGTGGACGTCGTTGTGATTGCCGACTAGGATGAATTCGAGCGAGTCGACGGCCTAGAGGTAGAGCATCCTAATCTTTAGGCCTGCCTTGGCTTCCCGAACGGAGGTTAGTCGCTTTTGACGTGCGGTGACAATTCGGGATACAATTAGTTGACAATTATTCGTATCCATGATAGAGTCAAAATTATGGATATCGTTTATCGGCCTAAGTTCACCCGCTCTGCCAAGTTGGTTCGATTGTTGACCGAGGCTTCGAGCCTGAGTTCTTGGGTTGAGCGCCAAATGGTCGATGTTTCTTGGGTTCCTAAAATTCAGAGGGACGCCTTGGTGTGTTTAGCTCATTATTCTACGAAGATCGAGGGCAACCCCCTTACTTTACCGGAAGTCGAGGCTCTTTCCAGGGGCAAGGATTTGCCGATCGAAGAAAAAGCGAAACAAGAAGTTTTGAATTATTTCGCCGTCTTGCGCTGGATTTGGACCCAAAGCCCTGAAAAAGCAATAAGAGAAAAGGATTTATTGCGATTGCATGGGATTTTAACCAGGGGAGTTTTGATCGAGGATGAATCTGGCGCCTATAAGGTAAAACCAAACGTCGTTTATGGGCATGGAAAGGTTATCTATAGGCCTCCTCCACCAGAGGCGGTGGCGATCCTGACCTGCTCGCTCCTCGCTTGGCTTAACTCTAAGGAGTCGCATCAAGACCACGCCGCCATCGCGGCGGCGATCGCGCATCATCGATTGGTCTCTATCCATCCTTTTTCTGATGGCAATGGCCGTGCCGCGCGGAGCTTGGGGTCTTGGGTTTTGTACCGCAGAGATTTTGATACGCATCATATCTTTGCTTTAGATGAGTTTTTTGAGCATGATCGCGATCGCTACTACCGAGAAATACAGGCTGTTCGGGACAATGATGATGACTTGTCTGTTTGGTTGGAATACATTGGCGAGGGCATCGTCGAAACGCTTCGCAAAACCCAGGCTAGGATCCAGGTGTTGCGCGCCAAAAATCCAGAAGCAAAAATCATTCTTAATAGAAGGCAAGAGCGCATCCTGCAAATCCTTTCCCAAACGCCTCGTATGGGTGGGGGGGAATTGGCCCGTGTTCTTGGCGTTACCAGAAGCCATCTCGGAAAGCTCCTAAAGCCGCTACTTAAAATCGGCCTGGCAGGTAAAGAAGGTTCGACTAAGGCCGCAGTTTACTATCTAGCGGGGATTGAGCGCCTTTACTAGTTCCGAGGACAGCCACTTAATCCATCTGGTCGAGAAGCGAGCGGACGAAGGCAGGCTTAAACTCG
>JBBTGF010000009.1:0-1021 GCA_038041525.1 Elusimicrobiota bacterium
GAACCATCGTCCAGGTCGTGGCCGTCAATCAGCCCGATGCGGCGGTCATTACCGGGGATAATTTGCAACGCCTGCTTTACCACTTCCCCAGGAAAGTGGCCACTTCCCAAGGAAAGCGGTCACTGGCGCAGGGAAGTGGTGCTTCCATAAGCCACTTCCCCAGGACAGCGGCCCTTAATGTATTAGATAGAAGCGTTGTAGATGAAGAGATCAAGAAAAGCGTTAACGTTGATAAAGGCAAGCTATATTTAGCCGAAAGACTTGCCGAGGAGCTCAATGACGCCAATAGCCTGGGCTTCTATAAAAAAATATCCTCACGCATCGCCCACGGGATCATCTACCAGGCCCTTGACGATACCAAGCACGCGGATAGCAAGGGAACGATCCGGACCAGGAAAGGTCAATATTTCACCGATCGCGTAAAACGGCTGGTGAATGAAGCTGAAAATAATTGGGAGGAGGTGATGGCATGACAGAAATCATCGCGGTGATCAATCAGAAAGGCGGATCAGGCAAGACGACGACGTGTGTCAATCTGGGAGCTTGTCTGGCTATGCAAGGCAAAAGGGTCTTGGTCATAGACTTAGACCCACAAAGAAACGCCACGCTGCATCTACTGGGGAAAGAGAAGTCGCGGCGGCTTTGGCAGGAGGCCAAAACAGCCTATGATGTTTTGGCTAAGGGTAGTCCGGTGACCGAGGCAATCGCCGATACCGCAGTCAATGGCCTTAAAGTCCTGCCGTCACACATAAATCTCGCCGGGGCGGATCTCGAGCTCAATGTCATCGGCAGGGAAAAAATCCTGCGGGAAAAATTAAAGCAGGTCATCGAGCAGTTTGACTTCATCATGATCGATTGCGCATCGAGTATCGGGGTGTTGACGCTTAATGCTCTGTGCGCCGCGCGCTCGGTTATCGTTACTTTGCAAGCCGAATACCTGGCCTTAGAAGGTATGAGTCAGTTGCTTGAGACTCTTAGATTGGTCCAGGAGAGGCTGGAATGGCCCGTCAATCTCATGGGT
>JBBTGF010000010.1:0-7177 GCA_038041525.1 Elusimicrobiota bacterium
CAGACTCGAGCTCAAATCTTGCACGGCCCTCTGCAGGACTGATTCTTTGGTCGCCAGTTCCCCTATCTTGCCGCCGAACGCGTGTTTTTCTGCGGATTTGCCCTTACCGATGACCCGGGCCGAAGCGATAAGTTCGCCGGTCTCCACGTCGACCAATTTAGCTTCAGCTTCCACCTCTGCGTAACGCGTGGTCTTTTCCGCGAACTTGACGCTACGCCATTCATCCCGCATAGAGACCGAGACAACCGACCCCAAGATGAGCGCTTTAGCTCCCAGTTGCTTACCGATCTCGGATTGGGTCTTGGGCTCGACGATACCGGTCTGCTGGACCTGCAATTCTTTAAGCAACGCATCGGTACGCGAACGCTCGATCATACGGAAGATCTTTTGGCCCACGAGCTCGGAAGCCAACGCGTCAGCTAAGCCTGCCTCCACACCGGCAAACTCGGCATTTGCCGCGCTATACGCAAACGGCATGACCGCCACTAAGAGTTTCTCCTGCTTATCTTTCGCTTCGAGTCCTGTCGTCAAAACCAGACCGGCCAATGCCAATAAACCCATCCTAAGATATCTCATACGACCTCCTTTAATGCGAAGACCCGGACAAAGCATCCCTGATGAACCCCGCCACGTCGGTGTTGTCGATCAGGCCCGGGAGCTGGGTTGCGGCCGGGCCGATGACGGCGAAATACGCGGGGGCGGCGGTGTGCCAACGCGTAGCCCAAGCGACCGATACACCGCCGCCCTTCTCTTCAAGGATGTTCGGACCGCCCGTATCGTGGTCGCACGCCAATGCCACACTCACTTGTGGATGTTCACTTTGGAAATCCAGCACCACTGCCAACGCGTCATCGAGTTCCTTGAGCGCAGCGAGCAGCGCTTTCGTGTCGTTGACGTGTCCCGCTTCATCGGTTTTCTCGGTCTCCAACAACAAGAAGAAGCCGCTAGATCCCGCGCTCAAGGTGCGCAATGCGTATCGAGCCAGATCGGATAAAGCGATATCCTCGCCCTTGCGTCCAGCGAACTCCGGCAATACCGTATCCTTACCGATGAGCAGACGCGGTGCCAGCCGCTTCTGGTCACGCGTGATGGCCTTGCTGTCATCGCGTTTGAGCGCGTGCGCGCTGAAGGCCGCGGGGGTCGCGTCCGTGATATCTTCGTTGGTGACAAATCCCAATACTTTGCCTTTGGCCTGCGCCGCCTCGACAACGCCCATACAAGGCTTACCCTGCGCATCCATGCCAACGTAGCCGTTCTTGGTCTTGACGCCGCAAGCCATGGCGGTAGCCGAAGCTGCGGAATCAGTCACCCAAGAACTCGAAGAATAAGTGGTCATGAATGCGATGCGCGATGCTTTCAGATAGCGCTCCAGATTAGGCAATGACGGACCATCCGCCAGCCAACCCTTGAGTAGCCCGTAGGTCAAGGCATTGATTCCCAGACCGTCAGCCACGACCAAGATGAGACTGCCATCCAAAACAGTGGCACGCGCAGGCATGTGCAGGGACAAAAGGATTATAAAAACCCCGAAACAGGATCGCATCATATTATCTTTTAGCAAACTTACGGCGGGATGACGATATCGATCAAACGCGACTCACGCGCGATGAGCCAAATGAAATACTTACGGAAATCTTCCCTAAGGACCGGCGCCATCCACAACCTCCAAAGGTCGTCCGGCCAGGCCCCATTGAACTGCTTGAGGAACTGCGTTTCTAAAAAAGCGCTGCGGCGCACATGCACGGGATCCAAACGCATGATCCTGCCATTAGGATTGACGCATAGCAAGAACACATTGACCTCGACATTGTCAGCCGTCCGTTCTACGGCCGCTATGTAAGAAGCGCCGCCGACGATGCCATCCCCGGCATGCGCCACAAAGACCACGGGCCAGCGATAGATGTCTTCGACATTCTCCTTACCGACTTTCTTCTCAAGATTCATAGTCTCGAGCTCGGTCAACGGCCTCTCCAAAACCGTGAATTTGCGTGCGTCAGGGAAGGCGCGGCGCAACAGCCTCGTCGGGATCTTAGATACCCCGGGTTTCTTGAGCCATTTACCGGCTTGCTTAGGCGTGCTCAAAGGGTCGCCTGGATTCGACCTCGCCTGGATCTCGTCACGGCCGAGGAAACCGTCCTTGTCGATATCGGGTTTTTCCAATTCTTTGAGCGCCTCGATATTGGCACCATACAGGATGAACGCCTTCCCATAGGCGTTGACCTCCTCGGACCCTTTGACATGACACAAAGAACAATCGGACCTGTATTTATAGCGCGCCTCGAAAAGACTGCCATACTGCGGCAATGCCAACGCCGGCGTCACCGCCACGACCGACACAAAGAAAATGATGGCTCTCATTTGACCCTCTTAAACACCACCGGTGACTCCGTGCGCAGGACGAGCTTGATGTGATAAGGCGACGTGAACGCCTGGATCACATATCCCCCTTTAGGGACGCTGGTAGACCGGTATCTGACTTCGAGCTTATCCCGACGCCTGACGACGTCGGTGATGGCGACGCTAAAACCGCCGGTATGTTTGACGCCCATGAACACCGCGACTAACATCTGCTTTGAAAAATCGACCGCCGGTAACTCTTCCTGGCTCAAACGCACCCACAGGCTCTTCCAATCTTGCGCGTCTTTGATGACAAGCTCGGCTGCCTCCGGCAACCCGCCCATCACCGACATCCACTGCGTCTTTGGTTTTGCGTCCACAAGCTTATCGGCGCCGCACGCGGCCACAACGCTCGTCAGCAGCGCCCCGATCGCAAGCTTAAGAAGGAAAAATGATCTCAAACGATGTCCCCTCGCCCAACCGGCTATTGAAAGTGATGCTGCCGCCATGCAGTTGGGCTACTTTCTTGACGAACGCCATCCCCAACCCCATACCTTTGACTTGACCGGTGAAATGCTCCTCGATCTGATGGAACCACTCGAACATCTTGTCGCGCTCCTCCGGCGGGATACCGGGCCCGTTATCGGACACCTTGATGAGCACCCCGGCAGGGACCACGGACGCCGCAACCGCGACATCCTTATCCTTCTTGTCATTGAACTTGATAGCGTTCTCGATCAAGCTGCGCAACATGTCCGAAAGCAACGCCGGATCGGCGGTGATCTCGAGCGTTGCGTCGATGTCTTTGCGCACGTTAGCCTTGACGCCGATGGCCAATGCGGAAGTCTTGGCGATGGCATCGTCGGCCGCTTTGGCAAGGTTGGTTTTTTTCGCCTTGAGTTTGACTTCTTGCCCCAAGGCCGAGACCATGGTGAAACGGATCAGGTCGTCGACTAAATACGCCAAATGCCTGCCTTCTTTATCGATAGCGTCGACCGCGCGTTTCTGCATGTCGCTTAAGCGTGAAGACTCTTCCAGAAGGAACGGGATGTAGCCGGTGATCGCCACCAGCGGCGTGCGCAATTTATGCGAGATCATGGAAAGGAAATTCTTCTGCAGGATCTCCTCGCGTCGGGATTGCGTCATATCACGCAAGACGAACGCGTAATGCAACCCTTTACCTTGAGTCTCGCTGATACGGTTCCACTGGGCCGACAAGATAAAAGTCTTGGCGCCCGAACGCTTGATGTCCACCGTGCCCGAATCCTCGCTAGCGGCAAAGATCGCCTCCGGAGACGGCTTGAACTCATAGCCTCCGGCATGGATATCCGCGATAGAGACGGGTTTGGCATCGGCGAACCATTGCTCGGCTTTGACGTTCATGGTGACGATGCGTCCGGTCTCATCGGTCAGGATGACCGCATCGGCCATGTTGTCGAATATCTTCTCGATTTTCTCTTTTTCGACACGCAGGCTCGAGAACAGACGCGCATTGTCGATGGCCACGGCAGCTTGGCTGGCGAACGAATCGAAGAGCTTCAGATCGACTTCGACAAACTCCCCGCCATCGCAACGATTGATCGCTTCGATGACGCCGACCGTCTTGCCGCGCAGTTTTAGCGGCACCGCGATAAGCGAGCGGGTCACAAAACCATCTTCAGCGGCCTTCACGTCACCGCGCCAGCGCGGGTCTTTGGCGACGTCAGGCACGATACAGGGCTTGCCTTCCTTGGCGACCCAACCCGCGATACCTTCACCTAAAGGAATACGCGTACCTTTGATCTTGTCGGCCGACCCGCCGACAGCCACGTCGAAATAAAGTTCTTGCGTGCGTTCATCAAGCAACAGCACGCTACTGGCCTCCGCCTTCATGAAGCGGGTCGCCAAGTTCATGATGGTATTGAGTAACTCGGAGAGGTCGAGCTTGGCCGACAACAGCCGGTTGGTCTCCAACAACAACTCTAAATCTTCAAGATTGACTTGTGATTCCATGATTGACTCCAAGTATGGGAAATTTCCACGCGTTTAGCTATTTGCTCAATACCTCCAAGGCATCTTTGACCTCACGGTCCTGCGGTTCCAAGATGACCGCTTGCTTAAGATAAGGGATCGCTTGCGTCGATTTGCCTAGGTCGATATACAAGAACGCGATCTTCTTATATAAGGCGAAATTATACGGGTTGTAATCGAAATATTTCTTATAGATCTCGATGGCCGGTTCGAACATCCCTTCCTGCTCGCGGAACCCCCCAAGCATCTCATAACCGGGCGGCCAATGCGGATTGACTTCGATGATCTTCTCGGCTGCCTGGATGGCTTTGACCCGGTCACCTGCTGCCAGCCGCGACCTAGCCACCCGCGCCAGCACGTACGGATTGAGCGGCTCGACGATCAAGGCCTGCTCGTACAGGCGGTGCGCTGCTTGCGCATTGTCATTCTCTTTCATCTCATCACCAAGCGATAAGAGCTGACTGGCCTGCGGACCCATATACAGATCCTCTTGCGGCCCTTCCTCCATACTTAAGATGGTACGCAACGCCCCGCTGCGTTTGGACAACTTAGTCTCTTTGGCCTGTGTCCGCCAGGCGCCCCTAAGCTCACTCTCGAATAGCTTGAGGGTCGAACCGGTCGCACGCTCGAACGCATCGGCGAATCCCTTACCTTTCTCAAGCGCTGCGAGCAGCTTGGTGATCGAAGGTTCCAGCGCCTGCATGGCCATAGCGACCTGGGTGAACGCCAGTGAGATCTCGGCCTCGTCTTTAAGATATACCATCGACGGGTCCATACGCGCGAAACTCACAAGCTTGTCCTCTTTGGCTGCGGTATAAAGGGATTCCAGGTCCCCAAGTAACGGCTCGAAACGTCCACCGCGCCAGATGCGCTCGTAGTATCTGGCAAAGCCTTCCTGAAACCACAACGGCAGCTCCGTACCGGCTTTGACTTTCAGCGCATGATGGATATATTCATGACAGAGAGTGTCCTGCCACGGATAACCGAACGGTAACGACTCCGGGGTGACCATCATGATGCGGTGGAATTTGGCGATACCCACGACCCCGCTCTTAGCCAGCAACTCCCGACCGAGACTTGAAGCATGCGCGAAATCAGCCTTGTTGCGGTAGACCTCGACGATCACCTGACCCTGCGGATCGTAGCCGATGAGTCCCGCGACTTTTTGCTGACATGCTCCGAGCGCCTCAAAGGCGCCGATCTTAAGCACCCCGTCGCGGGCTTGGGAACGCAGCAAGAAAGCCCCATCGATGTGCGGCTTATCAAAACCTTTAGCGATACCGTACAACCTTTCAAGATAAGTCTTAAGCCCTTCGGCATCAGCAGCAACGGCGGCATCGAGCGCCTGCTTGTAATCGCCTTTATATAACGACAAGAGCGCCGCCGTCAGTTTATCATGCTTGGCCACCTCTTTGACCTGCGCGAAGCGTCCTCGTTCCAATTCGCGCTCAAGGCTTTCATAAGGATCCTGCTTGCGCGCAGGCGCAGCTGGCGCGTCCGCTATCACGGACAATAGGATGATGACAGACAGAACGGCTCGCATATCACATTCCTGACACAATAAGGATACCACCAAGCATGCATCACGGCAATGGCGATCTTACTTGAGCAGATTCTTCAAATACCGGCCCGTCTCCTCGTCTGCGCCGGCGGGGCGATTCTCTTGTAAGGCCTTGAGTATCTCCTGCCTGCTTTCCTTAGGCACATGGTAATCTTCAGGCGCCGGGATCTTGACCGGTCCTGTCTGCAGGCCCGTCTGCGAACCGGACTCATGCCCGTTGCCGGAAGGCACTGACATCATGGCGCGGACACCGGACTGCTGCCCTGAACCCCCCTGCCCGGAGAATCGTTGCGCCGTCTCGCGCAAAGCCGCGGCAGCTTGTGAGAGACTCTCGGATGCCGCACTCTGCTGGTTGAGCGCGCTGGGAAGCTCTCCATTCTGCAGCGAACCCGCCGCCTGCTGTTGCTGACCGGCAGCCTCCTGTAAAGCCGCCATGGGCGCTGCGATCATCAATCCCGGATGCTCACGGTCGAGTGTGACTAAGTTGCCCAAGAGCTCCTTAGTCTGCGTCGTCAACGAGCGCTGTTGCTGCGCCTGTTGCTGCAGCGAACGCGCCTGCTCGGATGTCAGCGTCGGACTCGACTGCTGCTGCTCGAAGGCCCGCTTCCTGACATCCTGATCGATCTGATTGGCATGCGCCAACATCTGCTGCTGCTTGGCGGCGATATCTTCCAGACGGCCAAGGATACCCGCATCGCCGGACTGTTGGTCTGAACCTAAAAGCGAACCGGCCGACTCATGGTATTGCGCCGACGCAGTCTCTAAAGCCTGGCGCATACGCCGCGCGGCAGAGAGCATCTCTTGCGCGGCCTCTTTGGCGGCGGCGCTGTCGCCGCGCTGCAGCGCATCCATGAGCCGTTGCCGGGCGGAAGCAGCTTGCGCCATGGGCATATCCTCCGGGTCGATACGGTTGACAAAACCTTCCGGCAAGGATTCATGTGGCGTCTTGCTCACCAGCTCGGAGAGCGTCTGCATCTCCCGGTCAATATCGGATAAGAGATCGAGCAGTTCCTTGTCTGTGACAGCGGTCTGCAGGCCCTGCTGCAGTCTAGAAGCCAGGTCCTCGAGCCGCAGGGACGCACTCATGACCTCGGCTGAATTCTGCCGCTTCTTTAAGTTTCCCAAATCCGAGATCGCTTTCTGAACCTTCTCTAAATAGCGCTTCATATGTTGCGGCGCCTGGCCGCCGGCATCATGACGCTCCACGGCCTCGCGCGCCCTGGCGAGGTCGCGCGATCCGGCAGCTTGCAACTGCGTCGCCATCTCCTT
>JBBTGF010000011.1:0-2513 GCA_038041525.1 Elusimicrobiota bacterium
CGCGATGACGTCTTTTAAGACCATGACACCGACTCCTTGAGCGCCGCAACGAGACGGGCATTATCGCGGGCGCTGCCCACGCTGATACGCACATGATCCTCAAGACCCGCGGTGCGCATGGGCCTGATAATGACGCCTTTACGCAATAACCGTTCATAAAGATCCTTACCGGACCCCTGCCGGCACCGTACAAAGATGAAATTAGTGACGCTCGGCGTGACCACGAAACCCAAAGCGGTCAATTGCTTACTAAGATACGCGCGACCCTCTCTGACCGCGGCGAGCGTGGCTTTGACGTGTGCCCGGTCACTCAATGCCGCCAAAGTCGCGACCTGTGCCACCGAGCTGACATTAAAGATCAAGCGCGCCCGATTGATCATCACAATAGTCTCGGTATCGGAAGCGACCGCGTAACCGACGCGCAGACCCGCGAGTCCCATGATCTTTGAGAATGTGCGCACCACCAAGAGTCTCGGATAGAGTCTTAGCAATGTCGGCACTGAGTCGGGATAATCCTTGACCGCGTCGAGCGCGAACTCACGGTAGGCCTCGTCTAAAACGACCCAGGGCAAGTCATCGGGCCGCAGAGCGGTCTTAAGGCTGTTAAGAAAATCAACCACCTGGGCTTTAGCGTTATATGTCCCTGTGGGATTGTTCGGATTGGCGATGAAGACCGCTTTGGCGCGCAGACGTATGGCGCTCTGGGCCATCGCCGCCAGGTCATGCGTCAAGCCCGCCATCGGGACCTCGATGGCCTTGCCTGCCATCAGTTGTACGTTCTGCTTGAAACGCGGGAACGCATGACGGCTCATCACCACGGTATCCCCGGCGTCTACGAACGTCTCGACCGCCAAACGCAGTAGGTCGTCAGCTCCCGAACCGCAGACGATCTGATCCTCGCTGACCGAATTGGCACGCGCCAAACGCCGACGCAACAAGAGACTGGTGGGTTCAGGGTAACGGTGCAGGTCTTTCAAGATACCGCGCACCGCGGCTAGCGCCTTGGGCGACGGTCCGAACGGGTGCTCATTGGAAGCCAGCTTGACCGGACGGCTCCGCAAGCCGGGGAATTCGCGGCGCAATTCCTCGATAGTCTTGCCCGCGACATACGATTCGACGCTATGGATAGCCTGGCGGAAACGCATATCCATATTCTAGTTTTCCTGGACTGGGAATAAAAACAGGACGGCTGCAAAATCCCGAATAAAACATGGTGCGACCGGACAATCCAGGTTAAACTAACCTTAACTTATGCGGTACATCTTTGCCGCCATGACAGTCATCCTGTCTACGCACGCCTACGCGGGGATGTTCCCTAGCGCCCCGTTCACCCAAAAAGCCCGCGGACAGGCCGCCGCCGCATTCTTAAAGATCCCTACCAGCGCCCGCAGAGCATCTTTGGGGGGAAGCTTGAGCTTGGCGATCGCCGACCCGGCCGCAGTATTTCAGTCACCGGCGGCGGCCGCGACCACGGATAATAACACGCTGGCGCTGACTAGTTCCTTCCTTCCCGAAGACATGACCCAAGCATGCGTCGCCGGCGCTGTCAATACGGGGTCAAAAAGATTCCTCTATGGCATCAACGCTCTGCAGCAAGCGCCCATCACCTTGTACAACGCATTCGGGACTTCCGATGGCAGTTTCTCCCCTTTAGACTACGAAGTCATGTTCGGTATCGCGACCAAGGGCCAAGCCGCGCCCGCAGCCGCCACTGTGAACTTCCTGCAGACCAAGATCGGACCGGGACTCTCCGGCACGAGCGCCAGCGCCGATCTAAGCATCGGCTTCCCGTTCGGATATTTCATGGACCCCAATACATCGATGTCGCTGGCGTTGCTCAATGTCGGTCCGTCCATGAAGATCGGATCTAAGAACTTCCCCCTGCCCCTGCGCGCGCAACTTCAAGGCGGCTACAAGCTCACCGACACCTATTTTATCGGCGCCGACGTCGTCTTGCCCGTAGATCAAGAACCTTTCTTAGTCGGCTCATTAGAATGGAAGATCCCTTTCGCCCAAGAGGGGACGAAGATGATCGAGACCCTCCCGGGACTAAGCATCCGCACGGCGATCACCTCACAGAATCGCACGGATGATTTCACCGATAAGCTTTCATTCGGGATCGGTTTACAGGTCGGTTCGATGAGCCTCGATGTGGGCGCGGCGCCCTTCGGCAACCTCGGCCTATTCCCCAGGCTCTCGTTAAACCTTTATTTTTAACTGCTTGCGGATGACGCCGAGCGCCTCATCGTGGATGCGTCCATTGGTAGCCAGCGTCTCAAGGCTACGAAAGATGGAATATCCCTTACCGTCGAAATGGGTGATCCTGCCACCCGCCTCGCTAACGAGCAAGGCGCCGGCGGCTACGTCCCAGGGTTTGAGCGCGAACTCCCAAAAACCCTCGAAACAACCCGACGCGAGCCAGGCTAAGTCGATGCACGCCGCTCCGCTGCGGCGCACGTCATGGACTTTACGCAAGAACCGGTCATAGAATCCGAGATAGAAAGCCGAGCGTT
>JBBTGF010000012.1:0-2536 GCA_038041525.1 Elusimicrobiota bacterium
ATGGCGGGCAGTTCGTTTTAGGCGAGGATGTCGCGGCTTTTGAGCGGGGGTTGGCGGCGGTCTGCGGGACTAAATACGCGATCGGGCTTAATTCCGGGACTGATGCCCTGATCCTGGCTTTACGGGTCTTAGGTGTGGGTCCGGGTGATGAGGTCATCACCGCCACCAACTCGTTCGTGGCTTCGGCTTCGGCTGTCGCTTTAGTGGGGGCCAAGCCTGTCTTAGTCGACGTGCGCGATGACTACAACATGGACCCGGCCGCGGTGGCCAAAGCGGTCAATGCCCGCACCAAGGCCATCATGCCCGTACATCTGACCGGTAATCCGGCGGACATGGACCCATTGCGTGAGATCGCCAAAAAACACAAGCTTTTTATCGTCGAAGACAGCGCCCAGGCCATCATGGCGGAATATAAAGGGCGGCCGACCGGTTCTTTGGGGGATATCGGTTGTTTCAGCTTGCATCCCTTGAAGACTTTGAATGCCTGCGGTGATGGCGGGGCGATGACGACCGATGATCCGGAGCTTGATAAGAAGTCCCGGTTGTTAAGGAACATCGGTTTAAAGACCCGCGAGGAATGTGTCATTTGGAGCGGCAATTCCCGTTTAGACACCATGCAGGCCGCCATCCTGCTTGTCAAATTGAAACATTTAGCCGCTTGGACTCAAGCGCGCCGTCAGAACGCGCATTTTTATGACGAGCATCTCGGCGCGGTCGCCGGGCTAAAAATTCCACAGGTGGGTCCGGGCGCCAAACCCGCCTATCACACCTATATCGTCCGCGTGCAAAGACGCGAAGCCCTGCGCGAGCATCTTAAGTCTGCCGGTATCGACACGGCCATCCATTATCCGATCCCTATCCATTTGCAACCTATAGGCATGTCGTTGGGTTACAAGAAAGGCGATTTCCCTATGGCCGAGAGACAAGCGCAGGAGATATTGAGCCTGCCCGTTTATCAGGAACTCACGCAAGACGATATCGGGTATATCGTTGAAAAGATAAAGGAGTTTTATTCGAAATGACAAAGACACAGACCAAACGCATACGCGTACCCTTTTCTTATCTTGACCGCCAGTTCGCGGATTTGGATTCCTACATGGCGGACCTGAAAGCCTTCGTCAAGACGGGGGATTTCACTTTGGGAGCGCCGTTGACCAAGTTCGAGGAGGGCTTCGCCGCCTTGCATAAAGCGCCGCATGCCATCGGGGTGGCCAGCGGTACCGATGCCATCACCTATTCTTTGAAGGCGCTCGGCGTGGGTCCGGGCGATGACGTCATCACCACGCCGATGACCTTCATCGCCACCGTGGGCGGCATCGTCATGGCAGGGGCCAATCCCGTCTTTGTCGATAGCGAGGATGGTTTCGTCATCGACCCCGCGAAGATCGAGGCTGCTATCAATCCCAAGACCAAGGCTATCGTCCCTGTGCACTACACGGGCAATGTGGCTGATATGCCGACCATCATGGCCATCGCCAAGAAGCATAAGCTCATCGTCATCGAGGACGCGTGTCAGGCGATCGGCGGCGGTATCGACGGCAAGCCGGTCGGTTCTTGGGGGGAAGCCGCGTGTTTCAGCTTGCATCCTTTAAAGAACATCAATGTTTGGAGCGACGGCGGATTCATCGTCACGCATGATGATAAACTTGCGGCGCATCTGCGCTTGTTGCGCAATCACGGTTTGGTCAATCGCGACGAGGTGGTGCTTTTTGGCGGCAATTCCCGTCTTGACACCCTGCAAGCCGTTATCGGCAACCGTCTGATCCCACAAAGCCCGGAGATCAGCCGCAAGCGTATCGCCAATGCCGAGAGGTATGACAGGGCCTTTGCGGCTTTAAGTGAGTTTATTCAGGTACCGAAACGCCGACCCGGGGTCAAGCACGTTTATCATCTTTATGTCATCAGAGTGAAGGATCGCGATGGACTCCTGGCGTTCTTGAACGATCAGGGTATCGAGGCTAAAGTCCATTATCCGGTCCCGGTGCACTTACAGCCCGCTGCCAAGAGTCTGGGTTACAAGAAAGGCGATTTCCCTAAGTGTGAGGCCGATTGTCCGCAGATCATCACCTTGCCCGCGCATCAACACTTGACGGATGAGGAATTGGATTATACGATCGAGAAGGTCCGTGAGTTTTATAAACGCTAGACGTAGAGACCGGCGAGCGCTTCTTTCTTCTTGCGTGGGTAGCTTTTTATCTCGGCTTCGCGCGTGAGCGCTTGTGAACGGGTGAAGCCGTCTTCTTGATAGACCAAGGTCAAAGGCAGATGCGCTCGGGTATAACGGGCGCCTTTTCCGGATGAGTGGGCCTTAAACCTGGCCGCGACGTCTTTGGCGATACCTGTGTAGAGTGTGTCGCTGGCGCAGCGTAGGATGTAGACCGACCAATCGCGTTTCTTATTCTTGGTAGTCTTGACTTTAAGACCCTTGAGCGTGCGCTTAGAGCGTGCGTGCATGCCGCAGTATGGCAAAAATCGTAACTTTCTTCCTGACTTCCGCAATGGGACACCCTGACTATTGATGGATAATTCCATAAAG
>JBBTGF010000013.1:0-5375 GCA_038041525.1 Elusimicrobiota bacterium
ACGAGGACGCTCCATCGGGAGCTTTCAGGCTCATTCTTGGATTAGAAAATGCTTTCGCGATAGCAGGGCTAAGCCCGCTTATGAGAATCTTCGTTGAAGCAATGTAGCGCTGTAGGTTCGATATAGACCAAAGACTGTTGCGCTACCGGCTTCGTACGTGCAAGCGCGACCTTAAACGTCATACCAGCGGCGGCCAGCGTCCAGATCGTCTGCGCGCCTGTAGGTTCAGATAAGATCGCCTGCGCCGGGAACGCACCTGGCATCGGCTGCTCACAGAGCTTGACCGCTTCCGGCCGGAAACCGACGATGGCTCTGTCCTGCTGTGGCAATCCTGCGACTCCTAGGCCCCTTAAAACCTTGATGTCAGCCATATTCATCGAAGGATTCCCGATGAATGAAGCGGCAAAAAGCGTACTCGGCCGCTCGTAGAGTTCCGCCGGCGTCCCCTGCTGGTCGATGATGCCATTGTTCAATAAAACGATCCTGTCAGACATGCTCATCGCTTCCACTTGATCATGTGTGACGTAGATGACCGTGGTCTTAAGCCGGCTGAAAAGGAGTTTCAGCTCTGAACGCGTCTGTTCGCGCAACAACGCATCGAGGTTGCTCAACGGCTCATCGAGCAAGAACAGTTTCGGCCTGCGTACGATGGCACGCGCTACCGCGACCCTTTGGCGCTGACCGCCGGAGAGCGCTGCCGGTTTACGCGCTAACAATTCCTTGATTTTAAGCAGGTCAGCGGCCTCATTGACACGCTGCGCGATCTCTCCACGATTCAAGCCTTGGAGCTTGAGCGCCAAAGAGATATTCTCGACAACGCTCATGTGCGGATAAAGCGCATAACTCTGGAATACCATGGAAACATTGCGTTTAGCCGCGGGTTTGGTATCCAGACGCTGGCCATCGAGTACCACCTCGCCGCTACCCAAATCTTCCAGACCCGCGATGATGCGTAACAACGTCGTCTTGCCGCAGCCGGAAGGCCCCAGCAGCGAGATGAACTCGCCTTCTTTGATGGTCACATCGATACCTTTGAGTATGCGATTGTTGCCGAAACTTTTTGTGATGCCTCGCAAAACCAGCTCCATGTTATTTCACCGCCCCGGCAGTCAATCCTGATACGATCTGCCTTTGGAAGAACAAGACCAATAGAACCACAGGCATCGTGGTCATGACCACGGCCGCGGTGATCTGGTCCCAAGGGATCTCATAAGCGCTCGCTCCTGAAAGCATGGCGATACCTACGGGCACTGTCCTGGTCGCGTCCCTACTCATCAAGGTCAACGCCAATACGAACTCGTTCCAACAGAAAATAAAGACCAGGATGGAGGTCGTCGCCAGCGCCGGCAGTGAAACCGGCAGGATGATGCGCAGTAATATCCCCATACGGCTCAAACCATCGAGCATCGCCGCTTCCTCAAGCTCTTTAGGGAGATGCTTGAAAAACGCCGCAAGCATCCAAATGGCGAAGGGGAGGTTAAGCGCTGCGTATGCAAGCACAAGCGCGATAGGTTTATCGGTGATGCCACAGAAGTGCGCTAACTGATAAAGTGGTACGGCTAACACCGCTGGCGGCAAAAAGCTCGGCGCTAGCAGGAACTTCTGCCAGAATGCAGTGCCTTTGACCGTCAAACGGGTCATTGCATACGCTGCGCAAGAAGCGACGCTCACGCAGATCAAAGTCGCCCACGAACCCACCCATAGGCTGTTTAAAACATATGTACCGAACGCCCTGCCGGTCAAAACTTTCCTATAACTCTCGATGCTCCAGGAATCAGGGAAGATCTCCGGCGGTACGCGAAATATCTCCTCTGACGCTTTCAGTGAAGTGAGCACCTGCCAGAGGAAAGGCGCCAAACTCCATACGCAGACTATGGCGATCGCCACGCCCACAAAAGCTTTCGTTGTTGACAACTTCATGACATCACTTCGCTTGCGCCACCGGGGACTTACCCACCCAAGTCGCTACCCCTGCCAAAGGAATAAGGCAGACCGCCATAAAAACCGTCAGCGCGGACCCGTAACCTAGATCAAGATACCTGAACAATGTCTCATACACATGTAATGCCAAGGTACGCGTCGTTCCAGCCGGTCCGCCGGAAGTCAACACCCAGATAAGATCGAAAATACCGAACGAATGGATCAGACGGAACAATAGAACCACGCCAAGATACGGTCTAAGTAGCGGTAAAGTGATGAGCTTGAAGCGCTTCCATGCTCCGGCGCCATCAAGCGCCGCGGCTTCATAAAGTTCTTGAGGGATGGAGGTCAATCCAGCCAGTAAGATGACGGCCGCAAAAGGCGTCGTCTTCCAAGCGTCTGCCAGAACCGCAGCCGCCATCGCGGTACCCGGCATAGCCAACCACGCGGGAGCCGTCTCGACAAGACCCGCGCGCATCAACAACCCCCCGAAGACACCGTATTGGTCGTTGAATATCCATCTCCAAGCCATCGCCATGATCGCGGTGGGCAACGCCCACGGCACCAGGATGAACGCGCGCGCCACGCCGCGGCCCGGGAACCTCTCTGAAAGCAACATAGCGATGCCTAGCCCTAAAACCACCTCGATAGGCACAGAGAACGCCGCAAACCTCACCGTGTTCCAGAGCGCCTCGAACAACCTTTCATCTGAAGCGATGCGTATAAAATTCGCTACACCAACGAACGCTCGTTCCCCGCTTAAAGCAAGATTGATCGAAAAAAAACCACTCACTAGGCTCTGCAAAGCAGGCAAAAAGAATATCGCCGTCGTTAAGACGATGGCAGGCAACAAAAAAAGCCAGTCGTGTTTTGCTCGCAAGTTATCTAGCCAGTACTTGTTCGATCTTACGTTGCGCTTCATCTAAGGCCGCTTGTGGCGACGCTTGGCCAACCAAGACAGCGCTTATGCGCGCTTGCAGGATGTTCGATATCTCCGTGTATTTAGGGCTTTGCGGCCTAGGCTTAGCAACCAATAAGATCTCATAAAGGTCCGGATAATAGGGGTTCGCTTTGAGCATATCCGGGTCTTTGAACAACGCTTTGCGTGTTGGGATGAACCCTTCCGTCTGATTAAGCCGCTTCTGACTGACTGCGCTAGTGATAAAATCAACGAATCGCCACGCTTCTTGCGGATACCTAGCGGCAGTGGCGATTCCGAACCCCCACCCTCCCAAAGTTGCGCCGCTCTTGGCCCCCTGCTTGTGGACCATGGGAATGATGCCGATCTTACCTTTAACAGGCGAACCTTCTTTCTGCATCAACACCCACGCATATGGCCAATTACGCATGAAAACCGCCCTGCCTTCCTGAAAAAGATGCCGCGCCTCTTCTTCTTGGTACGTCGTCACTCCGACAGGAGCGATCGCATGCTCTTTAGGTAGCGAACTTAAGAATCCTAAGGCTTCCACCGCGGCCGGTGAATTGACGGTCAGTTTGCCATCAGGACCCTGCAAACTGCCCCCGGCTCCCCAAACGAACTCGTAAAAATTACAACTAAGCCCCTCATATTGTTTACCTTGAAAGACATACCCCAACAACTGCGGGGGTTTCTGGAGCTTCTTGGCGATGCGTAATAAATCATCCCAGGTCCTCGGCGCAGTCTCTTTGACGCTAGCTAACAGGTCTTTCCTGTAATAAAGCATCCCAGCATCCGAATGCAACGGCACCCGGTACGTCTTACCCTCAAAACGTGAGCCCATCACATCGCCGGGAAGGAATTCCTTTTGTCTATCCAAACTAAAAAGATCGTCAAGTGGCCGTAACCACCCAGTGGCTGAGAATTTCGCCACCCAGGCGACATCCATGTAGATCAGGTCATAGGGAGTCTTGCCGGAAAGGAAAGCCGTAGTATAAAGGTCCTCGCGTGCGGTCGTATCTGATGGCCCCTCAACGACTTCGATATCGATATCGGGATTCTTTGCCTCAAATTCCTCGATCAATACCTTCCAACCGCCGCCCGAGGTTGGTTTACCTATGAAACGGATGGTCTTTTTCCCTGCCTGCTGTGCCCCAGACTCTGTTCTCGGCCCACAAGCAGCCATCACTAAGGCACAAACTGATAATAAAAGATAACGGCTCTTGGGGGAGCGCATTGGAAATATATTCTATCAAAGCGGCGGGGTACGATTTATACGAAGAATAGCGCCTTGAGGATATCAGCGGGCAACAGCTCAAGTAGATAAGTCCCAAAAACCAGAGCCGCCACCACCACCGATGATAAAAAAGTTGCTAACATCGCCTTGCCGATCGTCACCCGCGCTACCGCCCTGATACCCGCCACGGTGAAAATAAGCCCCGCCAAAGAAGCCGCCATTTCCGCTGTCTTATAAAAGTCCGCTAGCTTCCACACGCAAGCCGGTATCAAGATGATGAATAACACGATGTAATAAACATGCGCCGAAAACATCACTCCCATCACCGCCACCGCGGAAATGTCGTTACGATCGACGAAACGCAAGATCAATACGCTCAAATATGCGCTTATAACGCCCAAACCCGCGCCGATGGCGCCTATGATAAACCAGAAAACGACTCCCTGGGACCCGGTTTGCGCGCTGATGCTGTCGGCGGGGAATCCGTCCGGTTTGTAAGCGTAAAATAGACTCGCAAGAATGACCGCCGTTGCCATGATGGCGATGCTAATACGCAAACCCACTCGGCCTTGTCGCAAATCTTCAAAATAATCCTTAGGTGAGAACAGCGCCCGCAACGCGCTACGATAAGGGTTAGGCGGTAGGTTCATCGACTCCTCTTAAGATCACTTGCCCTAAAACAAAGAATAGCAATAAAGAAAGGATGGCGATCCTGGGGCTACCCGTGACCTGCCTTGAGATACCATACGCCAAAGGTCCCATGGTCGCCGAGACTTTGCTTGAAAGACTCAAAAACCCGTAGAACTGCGCCTCTGAACCTTTCGGGATGAGTTTCCCGAACAAACTTCTTGACAAGGCCTGGCTGCCCCCCAATACCAATGCGATCATGACTCCTGCCACCCAGAATTCCGCCTTCGTACGCATAAAAACCGCCCACAATAATATCAGCGCCCACAACGACAACGACCAGGCCAATACCCTCTTATTACTGAAGGCGTCTCCGAGTCTGCCAAAGATGAGCGCTCCAAAGAACGCCACGAACTGGATCATCAAAAAGCAAGCGACGATCTCCGCTTGTCCCATATCCAAAACCTGCGCCGCAAAGACCCCGGACATGACGATAGCGGTCTCGATCCCATCGTTATAAAGCAGATAGGCGATCAGATATTTAAAGAGATTCTTGTGTTTATGCCGGGCTTCTTTAAGCGTGCTCCTGACATTGCCGAACGCCCGCTCCAAGACCCTGTCCCCTGTGCGGGGTTTACGCGTTTCCGGCACCCATAGAATGATAGGCAATGTGAA
>JBBTGF010000014.1:0-1765 GCA_038041525.1 Elusimicrobiota bacterium
GCGCTAAGCCCCAAAGATATCTTAAACCAAGCGCTCTTGACCATCGAACGATTCCTGCAGACCCAACAATCGGCCCAACAGATCTCCGCATTGGTCAGAAGCACCCCTTTAAGAAGGAGTCTATATCGGTTGGCTGACAAGGAATATTCACATCCCGGGCCTCTGGCAGGCACGCCCAGATACCCCCACGCAATGGCCGCCAGGACCCTCGCTGAGAAATATTGGCCAGAAGAATACAGGAGTTTCGGCAGTCTTTTGGATTATTCAGGATGGGCTATCATCGGTAGCGGTATCCTTGCTGCGTTTCCCATCATTATTTTTACCATGGTCCCAGGCTGGCTGCGCTACGCTACCGGCATTCCTTTGGCCATGGTCGCCCTGCTGACCACGCTACTAACGATCAAATCAGCCATCAAATACCGCAGCGCCCCTATTCTGAAGGCCTTAAGGGAAGAAAAAAAAGAAGCGAAGCTACGGGTCAAGGCTCTGAAAACGCCGCAAAAACTACGGGTGGACCCCGCTGTCATTGCGCGCGAAACGGAAGAAGAAGCCCAGGCCCAGCGCGAAACCGACGAAACTACTGCTTTAGAACAAGAACAATTCGATGCTCGCTTGGCTCGCGCCCAAGTCAAACCCAACGAGCGCGGGTTCGCCGGGGTGGGAATATTAGCCGTGCTGGCAGCCACGACGGGATTGGGAACACCCGCCCTAGCTGTAATCACGGCTATGCGACACCTTGACTCAAGCGCTGCAAGTAGCTTGGTGGCCTTTGGATTAACGGCGCTAGGAATAGGGATCTATTCTTCCAAAATAACCAATGAACCTAAAAAAGCGGCAGTACCATCACTACATTTATCTAGAAAATCCTTTAACGATCTCTTAATCAATGATAATTCCTTTTGGTTGATCTTAAGGAACAAGATGCCCGGACTTTTTTCAGGCGGATATAAGACACTGTTGCAAAAATCATGGTCATGGGTGACGAAAATGCGCGATTCCCTGCAAGCAAGCGCGAAGACTTGGCCATTCTTAATGCCCGACGGCACCCTAACAGCGTCATGGCCTAACGACGATAAGAATGGAACGACCTTTGCGTGGACATTCTCATCGATCAAAAATCGCATCGGCTCAATGTTTAAGATAGTGGAACTGCGTATGCTCAAGCGACTGGGCAGCAAAGAACAAAGCAGCTTCGATGGATTTCTTAGTGACCCTGGGATAGGCCTCGCCGATTTCCCTAGTAGTAGCGCCAGCGGCCAGCATTTCCAAAACAGCGGAAACCATGACACGAGTCCCTCTGAAACAAGGCTTACCATGGCAGACGCCGGGGTCAGCAGTGATAAAAGGACGATAATCAATCATCGCGATTCAAGTATATCGCCATCAACGCCCTATTTCAAGGTGCAACGCCAGCGCGGCTTCGCGATTTTCGCGCCTATCGCGGCGCTGGTCGTTGCTTTAGGAGCAAGCTTAGCCGCGCGGGTCGTGTCTGCAACACCTCATTCCTTATCTACCTTATTCGCTTTATCCACCTTATCCGCTTTGCCGCTCCTGGGCATGGCTATGGCGCGACATCCGCGACCGAGGAATGATGATAACGCGCGTGCCGCGATCCTGCCTGAAGCGCTTGCCAAATACACCATCGACCTGACCGCGCAAGCCAGCGAGGGCAAGATCGATCCCGTCATCGGACGCGACCGCGAGATTTTAGACTTGCAAGAGACTTTGCTGCGCCGCTCCAAGCCCAACGCTATCCTTTTGGGCG
>JBBTGF010000015.1:0-11403 GCA_038041525.1 Elusimicrobiota bacterium
CCTCCTCGCCCTCCCGCTCTTAGCCGCCGTCAAGATCAAAGGCACCACTGGCTTGCATTTTGACGGTGAGGACTTCTGGCGTTTCCGGCCTTATGACGCTGACCGTGACAATGAAGCGCTCATCTCAAAACCCACAACAAAGCTGACCTCCACGAACGACCCTTCAACCCTTTACTCGGCACATAACGAATCCTGGGGCATCAGGGTAACCAACAGCGACGTTGCGGCTTACATCGACGGTGGATCTCCGGTACCAGGCTTACTTAAGATCAGAAGTCCCGGCGACAACAACTCGAACCGCATCTACCTAACTAACGGACGGCTCTCCGGCGGCGCGCTGACAACCAAACCGCAGGACACATTTCTCTTCGATGCGAAAGATGTCCACAGCATCCTGTTCTCGCCTGACAACCACTGGGCCGTCATCTTATCCAGACAAGGCAATTCATCTATCATACGCCCCGACGGCTCTTGGACCTATCTGCCGCAACCTGTCAGCATTGGTTCATGGTCTGCGTTCTCACCTGATGGCACGCGCTTCGCCACCGCAATCAAAGTTTCGCCCGACTCTAATCGCGTCAAAGTCTTCGCGTCTAATGGAAACTACGTAAACCTCGGTCCGTCAACGGCCGCCATCGATCACATCACCTATGCCGCTAACGGGACTCTGGGATATCAAGCCATGTTCGCCAATGGAGATTTTCGCATCGTCACCGCTCGCCAAAACGGCGACGGCGACCATCACGCGGGTCCCGCCTTCGCGCAAACTGCGGGCCCTTGGCTGACCGATGACGGCATACCAGTCTATGAAGCCACCACTGACGGCAAAACAAAGCTTATGATCGGCCATCACGCGGCGGAATTTCCTGGGGTCAAGGTCTATAACACCCATATGAAAGCGGGGAAAGTCCATTTTAAAGCACACATGGGAGACTTCAAGGATACTGCGAATCTCATCGGCGAGCGCTTAAGCCGTGAAGAAGCCGGACCGATCTTAGAAAATGCCCGCGCCAAGCTCGCGGCCATCTCCACCGAAGAACCGGTAAAGCGCGGCGGCGACATCATTGACGCCATTAAAAATGCGGCGCGCAAAAGCAAAGGGTTCATGCCGCTGCTGCCGCTATTGATCGGACTTGGGTTAGGCGCATTGGCAAACATGTCCGGGGACAGCCACTTAATTCAAGGAATTAAGTGGCTGTCCCCGTTTCTCTCCCCGTTTCTCCTGGCTCCCCTGGCCATAACATTAAAAAAAAGTCCAGATGAGCCGACCGACGACAACTATAACCCGCCCGAACCCAAAGACCTCCTAGAAGCTTTCTTCATCAAGATCAGACTCCCGGTAGCACGCTGGCCGAAAGCACGCGAACGCGTCGACGCGCTTTGGAAGATCGCGGCGCCGCTGACCCACATGTTCGGCGCCGACGCGACCGTGGAACTGCGCCTAGGCCCCTGGTGGATGACTGTCAAAGAACCCGGCAAGATCACCATGTTCATCCCGATAGAAGCCTTGGTCGACGAGGACATCTCTTTGGACGTCATCGCCGGCGGTATCTTCCACGAAGGCGGCCACGTCGAATACACCATAACCGACGGGCCCGAGTTCGCGGCGTTCAAGAACTTCATCAAAAATACCGGCTGGAAAGAGCAGGTCTTCCATCTCTTCAACGTTTTAGAAGACGCGCGCATTGAAAAAGCCAAGCTGCGCACCTTGCCGGGCGGCAAGTTCTACCTTGACGCGCTCGCGCGGCATTACGACAAAGAACTCTTAAGAACGGACCACTCCGGGAATACCCCTACCAGCGACAAGGAAACCTTCGATATCGAAGAGTTCGAGAAACTCAAAAAAATCGTCCCTGCCATCGAGTTCTTAGACGCCATGTTCAGATTGCGGCTCACCGGCATCGCCATGCCTGACAACGAGTTCGTCAACCCTAAGGCACTTGAAAAATTCAAGATCGCGCTGCCGCACGCCATAGATTTCATCGAGGCCTTGCCCGAAAAGACCTGGCCGAACAAGCGCGAAAAGATTCGCGCGCAAGCCAAAGCCGCGGTGATCTTCATGGAAAATATCGCGCCGCATTTCATCGAACTATTGGAAGAATCTAGAGATAATCTTAAAAACATGCCACAGCAACCCAGCGCCCAAGGGACGCAAAAAAGTCAAGGAGACAAGGGCGATAAGGGCAACGCGCCGGACCTCCCGCCGTCAGGCGGCGAGCCGGGCGACAACGCCACGGACCCGGGCAAGGCTCCCGCGCCTAACGGCGAAGCGCAAGACCAAGCTCCCGGCAAAGGCGGCGCCGACAAAGACGAGAACGATGCTGATGCGAAAAAGCAAGCTGAAAAGATGCTCAAAGATTATTTCGACGCGTTCAAGGAAAAACACACGCCCGTCTGCGGCAAAGACCATGACCACGACAAAGCTGGGCACGGTCATGACGCGAACGAATCGGTAGCGCTCGATCCCTCACAACACACCCAAGCCCCGGGCAAAGCAGGGGGCGCCGATGCACGCGCGAACCCGTCCGCTAAGGGCGGCCTCGGCTCCAAGGGGGACTACGTGCCCAACATGCAGGGATTAAAACCCATGGACCCCCTCGACTTAGCGCAAGCGCAGAAAGAACTAGCCCAGATCGCCGCGCCGAAGAACGTCTACGAACGCTTCATGGCCGCGGTCGCCGGTCTCATCGAAGCCCTGGACGGCCGCTTAGAGAACATCTGGCGCAGGAACGCCGAACCCGAACCTGAAAAGGGCCATTTCGACGGCGACCTCGATACCTATGAGTTACTCAACTCCGAGATGGAACAATGGAGCAACTACCCGCGCAATTGGGCGATCTTCGAACAGCAAGGGGAGGCGAGCAAGCGCAAACACTTCGTCTCCTTCCTGCTCGACCAGTCCGGCAGCATGTCTTCAGTGCGCGAACCCGCGGAAAAATTCCTCACCGCTCTCTTGGAAGTCCTTGAGCGCAAAGGCATCGACCTGCAATACGGCGGCTTCGATGATAAATACCGGCTCTTTAAAAGATTCAGTCATGACCCAGAAAATCCTCCCAAACTCTCCGTGACGGAAAAGGCCGCCTTGATCGAACTGGTCAACCGCACCGGGCACGGCTCGACCCATGATACCGAGGCTATCCTGCGCCTCTTGGCCGACGCGCACAAAGCCGGGATAAACCTGCCCGTGCGCTTCATCGCGGTAGGCATCGGCAACGAGGGCATGGAGCACGTCGGCGCGCGCTATAAGCGCCACGTATTAGTCGACCCAGGCAACATCGACGCCCTGCCTGAACTGCTCGCCACTAAATTAGAGGAAGTGATGCGTGACAACCCACACTCGCATATCGTCATCATCATCACCGACGGCAGAGGTTACGGTCCGGCGGCAGGACGCTTAAGCGAGGTCTTGGAACGCGCCGAAACCGGTGGTCCTGCCGCGTTACTTGAAGATTTTAAAGATGACGTCCTTCGATCGGATCTCAAATAATCAAATGCGTGAGCTACATGTTGTCATCCTGAGCCATTCTTGTCATCCTGAGCAAAGCGAAGGATCTATTGGTATTCTTTATAGATTCTTCGCTGACGCTCAGAATGACAACAGTATTTTCTTCTATCATTCCAACAAAACGGTCGGTATCCGGAAAATATGATAAAAAGTCTTAAGAATTTATCTAAAATCTATCGTTGGCTTGTAGCGTGTACAGATCGAGAAGTATTTGCTAAAAGATTGACAATGGGCGGGATGAATGTATCTTAAGGCAATCCGGCTTTCCGGTTTCAAGTCGTTCGCCGAACCCACGGACATCATTTTCGAACCGGGCACGACCGCCATCGTCGGCCCCAACGGCTCCGGGAAATCCAACGTCGTCGACGCCATCCGCTGGTGCTTAGGCGAACTCTCCGCCAAGACGTTGCGCTCCAAAGCCCTCACGGAAGTAATCTTCAACGGCACCAAGCGCTTGCCCGCGGCCGCGTTCGCGCAAGTGACTTTGGTCTTTGACAATGAGGACCGGGTCTTAAACATCGACGCTGCGGAGATCGCGGTATCGCGCAAGATCCAGCGCGACGCGACGAGCGAATACTCGATCAATAAATCGACCTGCCGCTTAAAAGACATCAAGCAACTTTTTCTGGGCACGGGCATCGGCGAAGACGGCTATTCCATCATGGAAGGCTCCACCGTCGAGTTCCTGTTGACCGCCAAGCCCCATGACCGCCGCCTGCTCTTCGATGAGGCCAGCGGCGCCTCGCGCTTCGTCTGCAAGCGTGACGAGGCTGTGAATAAACTCGCCAAGATCCAGACCGATTTGGACCGCGTCAACGACCAAGTAGAGCTGATGAGTTCGGAACGCCGACGCCTGGAGAACCAAGCCAAGAAGGCGAAACTTTATGAACGCCTCGCGCAGGAGAAAAAACTCCTAGACAGCAAGAAAGCGCTGACCGCTTTAGAGACCCTCTCGGCCGCCATCGAGCGCGCGCGCAGCGAAGTCATCGCGCCTAAAACCGCCGCGTTAAACGAGAAGACCGTGGCTTTGAGCCAAGTCTACGCCGAGGTCGAGACTTTAGAAGCGCAAAAGATCGAGGAAGACCGCGACCTGACCACGCGCACGGAAGATTTTCACGAAGCCATGAGCAAACGCAACGTGGCTTTAGAAAAACTCAAGAACCTTGATGAGAAGATATCAGACAAGCAAGCGCTGCAAAGCGCGAACGCGGCGGATTTAAAGATCCTCGCCGAGCAATCCGCGGCGCACGAAGCCCGTTTAAAAGAGATCGAAGACGCGCTCGATGGCAAACGCGCCGAACTCGAAACCCAGAAGGCGAAGTTCGCCGAGTCGCAAGACGAGACGGTCCGGCTCAAAGACGCGACCGCGAACAAAGAAGCCATCGAGACGGAGACGCGCAAACTCACGGCCAGCGTCAGAGAGACCGAAGACAAGCTGGAATCCCTCAAGGGCGAACTCTTGGCCCTGATCACGGAAAGCTCGCAATTGCAAGCCGAACTCAAGATTTCGCTCAAAGAACATCGGCGCATGGAACTTGAACGCATGCACCTGGAAGAATCAGCGCGGGACTTGGCAAACAAAGAGACTGTCGCGGCCGCCGAGCTCGAGAGCCTAGTCAAAGAAAGGGAAGCTTTAGACGCGGATGAGAAGCGCTTGCGCGAGATCAAAGCGCAGAAAGAAGACCGTATCTACCGGGAATTACCCAAACGCGAAGCGGGACTCACGGCCAAACTCGAACATTGGGCCAAGACCAGCGGCCAGGACCCGTTCGTGCGCGGCGCGCGCACAGTGGAGGAGTCTTTGGAGACCCTAAGCGGCGTTTATGGCCCCATCAGCCGATTGCTGCGCTGCGCCAAAGAGCACGAACCTCTGGTGCGCGAACTCTTGGCCGAAAAACGCTACTGGTTCATCGCCGAGAATTCCGAAGCGGCCAGCAAAGCGCTCACTATGCTCGCGGATTCCAACAGCGGACGCGCGGCGTTCATCTTAGCCGACCGTATCGCGGGCACCGCGGCCAACACGCCCTTCAATTGGGATTCTCCGGCGGCAGATAGCGCCAAAGTCTTGACGCTCGATGATATCTTCACCGAGACCGACCCGCGCACCAAGAAGGTCTTGAACTATCTGCTGGGACCCACCTTCGTCAAACGCGACTCCATCTTCGGGGAAGCCGTGATGCGCGGCGGCGAGAGCATCGGCGCCGGGCAATCTAGCGTGGTCTTAAGCGGCTTGGACGAAAAAGAGACCCTGAGCAAAGAACTCGAAGAAGCGCGTACCGACCGCGAACAACTTTCCAATGAACTCTCCGCCATCGACCTCGAACTCGAGGGCGCGCGCGCCGCTATCAGGGACGCATCCGAACGCCGCGAACAAGCCGCTTTACGCCACACGCAGGCCGCCCGGCAGAAAGAAGCCGTGACCCGCGAACTCACCATGGCGCAAGACACGGCCCACTCCATCGAAAAAGAATCACACGAGAAGCTGCAAGCTTTATCCTCCAAGAAAGAGCGCAATGTCGAGATTGACGACGATATCAAAGCCTCGCAGGCCCACGCGGCGCAAGCCAGCGCGCGGCTCAAAGAAAAAGAATTTCATCTGAATAACGCCCTATTAATTGAAAAGGACGCCCGCGAAAAAGAACTCACCCGCGAACTGGCCCTGCACGCGGTAGCGCAAGAGATCGCCCTGCTCGAACAGCGCCTCGATCAGAACGTCAAGACCGTGGCCGCGGCTAAGATCCAAGTGGGTAAACTGACCCAAGTGGTCAAGACTTTGAATAATGAGATCGAAGAAGCGGCAGCCGAGAAGCGGCGCACGCAAGAAGAGATGGAAAGCCTGGAAGCCGCGCGCCAGAGCGCCGGTGACGCACTGGAGGCCCTACAAAAACGTCACAACGAACTCTCCATCAAGCTCCATGGTCTAAGGCAACGGCAAGGGGAGCTGGAAAGCTCGGCGCGGGAATTCGAGAGCGCCCTGCGCGACGCAGAGCTCGAACTAAAGACCTTGCAATACGAACAACGCAAGACCACCGAAGAGGCGCTGACCATCTTTGGCGCGACCGAAGATACCCTCAAAGACAAACTCGAAGCAGCCCGCGCCGACATCGGGCAACAACAAGAACTCTTCGATGACGTGGCGGCCTCCTTGGCGCGCGTCAATGAACGCATCGAGAAGCTCGGCCAGATCAATTTCTTAGCCAACGAAGAATACGAACAGTTGAACGAACGTATCACCTTCTTAGAGACCCAGCGCCAAGACATCGTCAAGGCCCGCGCCGACATCGAAGAAGCCATCACCCGCATCAACGCGCAGATCGAGGAAAGTTTCGGCGTCACGTTCGCACAAGTCCGCGAAAAATTCAAAGAGACCTTCGCAGGCCTCTTCGAAGGCGGCGGGGAAGCGGACTTGCTCTTGACCGAAGCGCCGGAAGGTGGCCAACCCGGCGTCGAGATCATCGCGCAGCCGCCCGGCAAGAAGCCGCAATCCATCACCCAGCTCTCGCAAGGAGAGAAGGCGCTCACTATCGTGAGCTTGCTCTTCGCTTTCTTCGCCATCAAACCCTCTCCCGTCTGCGTCTTAGACGAGATCGACGCGCCTCTGGATGAAGCCAACGTCGAGCGCTTCAGCAGGATGCTCAAGAAATTCTCGACAGACACGCAATTCGTCATGATCACGCACAACAAGAAGACCATGGCCGCGGCGCGCGCGCTCTATGGCGTGACCATGGAAGAGCTCGGGGTATCCAAGATCATCTCCGTGAAATTCGAAGAACTGACGCGTGAGCAGGCGGGGGAAAAACCCAAAACAGCCTCGCGCATGTTACATCCAGCGCCAGCCGCGACGCCGGCCACCAGCGACACATCCTCTTAAACCGTTTATAATCAATCCATGCGCGCGACCCTCATCGCCCTGTCATTGTTGATATCAGCGTCGTTGCACGCCGAGACCGGCCCCTACCCAGGCAAGACCGCACCATCCCTGACCCTTAATGACCTCAAGGGCAACGCTATAACCTTGGCAGACCTTTATGACAAAGGTCCAGTATGGCTCAACCTCTACGCGACTTGGTGCCCGGACTGCCGCCAAGAGATGCCATTACTCGTGCGCGCAAGCAAGGAGAACCCGGATATCACGTTCGTCGGCATCAGCCTTATGGAAGATTCAAGCGAAGTCGAGCGTTTCGTCAAAAATTTCAGCGTCCCTTTTGCCATATTGCTCGACCCCGATGGCGACGCCACCGAGGCCTTCCGCATCCGCCCCATACCGGCCAATTTCGGCATCGCCAAAGGTGGCCAGGTCATCTTCAGGACCGAAACCGTCATGGCAGATGACATGCCCGGACTCCTGGCACGGTTCCCGGACCGCCAGATCGCCGCCATGCAGACGCAAGCCGTAAGCAAGGGCCCCGGCAGGGGATTCTTAGACAAACTGCCGTTCCTGGCCGCCATTCTAGCCGGCATCCTCACCTTCCTATCACCCTGCATCCTGCCATTGATCCCGGCTTACATCACGTTAGTCGGCGGTTTCGCCTTAGAAGACGTACTCATCCATAAGAACCTCAAGGACGCCCGCGCCACCTTGATCATCCACACCGTGATGTTCGGTCTGGGCTTCGGGACCGTGTTCACGCTCTTTGGACTCACGGCAAGCGCTTTAGGCCAGACTTTGTCAGCCTATCAAACGCCCATCAGGATCGTAGGCGGAGCGCTGATGATCCTCTTCGGCTTGCACTTGACCGGCGCTTTCAAGATCATGCCCCTTTACCGCGAATTCCGCCTGCGAGTCAACGACAAACCCCCAGGACTCCTCGGCTCCTTCACCATGGGCATCGTATTCGCCGCAGGTTGGACTCCCTGCGTTGGGCCTGTGCTCTCCACCATCCTCATCTATTCGGCCACGCAAGAAACTATGCTTAAAGGCGCTTTGCTCTTAGCCGCCTATTCCTTAGGCATCGGCATCCCCTTCATCATCGCCAGCGCGTTCTTGGGACAGTTCGCCGGGTTCTTAAAGAAGATCAAGCCCTACTACGCCACGATCGAACTCGCCAGTGGCGCCTTGCTCGTCATCCTCGGCCTGCTCCTGATCACCAATAAATTCGTCTATCTGATCGGCCTACTGCCGAACTTCACGCTGATTTAAATGACACACGACACCCGTTGGATGGCGTTGGCATTGCAAGCCGCGCGCAAGGGATTTCCTTCGGCTTGCCCAAACCCGCTGGTAGGCTGCGTATTGGTTAAAAATGGCCGCCTCGTTTCCCAAGGTCATCATCGCCAATTCGGTGGCGCACATGCCGAGATCAACGCCTTGAAAGCCGCTCGTCAACGGGCTCAAGGCGCTACGGCCTACGTCACCCTCGAACCCTGCTCCCATCAAGGCAAGACGCCTCCCTGCACCGCCGCGCTCATCCAAGCCGGCGTCAAAGAGGTCGTCTACGCGCTCAAAGACCCCAATCCGCTGGTCAACGGCAAAGGCGCGCGCATGCTCAAGGCCGCCGGGATCGAAGTGACAGGGGGGATGCTCGAAAGTGAAGCCCGCGCCATCAACCTACCCTTCTTAAGCCAAATGACAAGAAAGCGCCCCTATGTCGTCTTGAAGGCCGCGATGACGCTCGATGGTAAGATCGCTTATCGTAAAGGCGATTCACGCTGGATCACGGGCGCCGCCGCCCGCGATTGGACGCATCAGGCCCGCTCCAAATTCGACGCTATCTTGGTAGGCGCGGGAACGGTACTCAAAGACGACCCCAATCTCACGGCTCACGGCCAAGGCCGCAACCCTTTGCGCGTGATCTTAGACCCGAACTTAAGAACTCCTCTTAACTTTAAAGTGACCCATACGGATGAAGCCGGGACGGTCATCGTCACCAAGAACTTCGACAAGGAAAAGACCCGCGCTATCGCCATGCGCAACATCGAGATCCTTTCCGTTGATTACGCGCATGACCGCTTCGACCTACACATGCTCATGGACTTACTCGACTACAAAGGCACACAGACGCTTTTAGTCGAAGGCGGTGGCAAGACTTTAGCGTCATTCTTAGAAGCCGGGCTAGCCGACGAATTGCTCTGGTTCGTGGCGCCCAAGATCTTGGGTGGCGCGACCGCCAAAACGCCTGTCGAAGGGGCGGGTCAGCGCATCGCCAAAGCCTGGGGCTGCCACAACCTGCGCGCCGTCAACATCGGCAACGACTTGTTATTGCGCGCCACCACCCGCCCCAACCAACCCCTCTGGTCGCTGCTGCAACGCGTATGAGGCCAGCTTGCGGCTCAACGGCGGGTACTACGCCTGCGGCCAATGTACGCGTACGCCCCTAAACGGCGACATATTCCGCGAACGAAGAAGATTCAGGCACAGGGAGATGATCTTCCTCTAGGCCTCGAACATGCATCTCGATGGCTCCGTGGATATTGCGCTCGACATCCTCGCGAGTGACGCCGGTTGCCACGCACCCGGGAAGGTCAGGAGAATAAGCCGAGTAGTTTTTTTCCATCTTTTCAATGACCACGAGAAAACGATGCATGTTATTTCGCCTCCTTGAGGCCCGATTGTTTAAAAACGGGATCATGACACAATGTTGAATAAAGTTCCGGCAAAGTCCGTCATTCCCGCGAAAGCGGGAATCCAGACCCTGCGTAAAGCAGGTGAACATGGACCTGGATTCCGGACACCTGCTTCGCAGGTTCCGGATCAGCGCCTCTGGCGCAACAGGTGTCGCTGTCTCCGACAGCGACCGGAATGACACTGGTTTGGTGCGATTATCGCCCTATTCAACATTGTGTCATGAACCAAACATTTTTACTTGAGCCGAATCACGATAAGGTTAACAGTCCAATCCGTGTTTTTCCAGGATGACTTATCCGCCACCATCTGCGGCTGATATACGCACAAACAAAAGCCCGGGAACCTCGGCGTTTGGGCGCCGGTTCTCCCGGGCTTTATCGAACAAACCTTAAACGATGAAACGCGCTGAAGCGATCCTGATCGCCACTTGCACCGCTCCCTTGTAAATCTGTACGAATGGCAGACGCACAGGCGCCTTGACTGCCTTGCCCAAAACAACGCTTAGCAACCGCGCATTATACAGGCTACGCGCCGGCGCAGGAGGATTGGGGTCGTGGACCGCGTAAACCGGATTGATCACGGCTTTAAGCCACTGGCCGCGGCCTTGCGATAAGCGCATAGTGAGATTAGCGAATTCGGCTGGCGCGCCCGGGGTCCTCGGCTGGCGGATATCAGCCACCAAGGTTACTTTGGTCGCCACAGGCATGATCGAGCGCCCTGGCACGCCGGGAACTGCAACATTACGAAAATTATCGATGGGCGGTAATTTCACTGATTTCAACTCCAATCTCCTCTTCGAAGCGTCCTTCGCGTCCACCAGACCTTCTTTATGCACCGCATCCAGCAGCGTTTGCAATTCAAACGAGGTCAAAGCGACATCGTCGATAAGTATAATAGGCGACACGGTTGGACGCCAAGGAACCCCCGAAACCATGGCTGCGGAAGGCAACCGCTTGCCCATGGCCGCGAACGCCGCGGGCTCAAGCAACGCCACTATGGCCGCTAAAATTAACATTTTTTTCACAATCCTATCCTCCTCATGACTAATATTACTAATGATGTATTATCGCGCTTCGCCCCAGAAAACCCTAGGGTCTTTCGGGTAAAAAAAAAACGGGACTTTAGACTTAAGGCTAAAGTCACAACTAAACTAGCCCGAAAGACCCAGCAAGCATTGATTTTATTAAACTGGTCTGTTAAACTAGTTTATATGAACGAGCCTGACATCGTCAGCGCTTTTAACGCCAAGACCCACCTTTCCGGGCTTCTGCGTTCGGTGGAACAAGGTCGATCATTCACCATCAAACGCCGGGGCAAGACCATCGCCCGGCTT
>JBBTGF010000016.1:0-3699 GCA_038041525.1 Elusimicrobiota bacterium
AGGGATGGCCGATCTGCGCCAGTTCGGTCTTCGGATGCAGCAGGCGCCCGCGGCTTGTGCGCGCATGGTCATGAACCTCGCCACTTATCATCAGGAGCCATGGCAAGTCGAGGTTTCAGGCGCCTCCGGTGATAAAAGTAGTGCGCGTTATTGGGATGTCGTCAACGCCCGTTATTGGCCGTCGCGCATGTCGGCGCGTCTCGATCCCGAGAGCCGGCGTAAGGAGTTCCCCTGGATGATCGAACTTGGGCCGCAGGCGCGTAAAAAAGCGCAGGTTTTCTTGTGTAAGGGTAAGAATTGCCTGTTGCCCACGCGTGATATCGCGGAACTCGAGAGTTTTTTAGATGTGCAACTGCCGAGGCTGACATTCAAATGAGGATCATCGCCGGAGAATCGAAAGGACGCAGGATCAAGAGTCCTAAGCGTGATTCCGTCATCAAGCCTATACTCTCGCGTGCGCGTCAATCATTCTTCGATACCATCAGGCCCCGGGTGAAGGAGTGTAATTTCCTTGATCTGTTCGCGGGTAGCGGCGTGGTCGGTTTGGAGGCTTTGAGCCGGGGGGCTCGTCGTGTCGTCTTCGTCGATAGCGGCAAAGAGGCATTCAAACTCATCAGCGCTAACATCGAGGCATTGGGTTATTCGCAGAAAGCGCAGGTCGTACGTGCCGATGTCTTGGGCGGGGGACCCGCTGCCGCTGCGTTTAAATTGCCCCAGGGCGAACTTTTTGACATCGTATTCGTGGCGCCGCCGTACCTGGGCGAAGACCGCAGGGGGGCGATCTTGGTCATGAGCGTGCCGACTTTGGCGAGCCTTGTCGCCAGTTCGGTCATGGCGCCTAGATCCTGGGTCATCGTGCAACATCATAAGAAGGAGCCTTGGGATGGATTGCCGCCGGAGTTCAAGATCTGGCGGCAGGTCAAGTTCGGTGAGAGCATGCTGACATATCTGGAGTATGAGCCTAAGTGACAGAGCTTTCCTACACTAAGATCCGTTCTTTCTTGGATTGCCCGTGGCTCTTCAAATTACGATTCATCGAAGAGTGGAAGGCGCCGCCGTCACCACAGGCAAGTTTGGGTATATCCCTGCATAAGGCGCTCGAGCTCTATCACGCATCTGGCGATACCCGGCAGATCGAATTATCCGCATGTCTTGATACCGTGTGGGAGAGGGCGGGTTACCGGGACGCGCAAGAGGAACTCGGATTCTATGACCGAGCACAGGAGATCCTGGGCAGCTATCAGCGCGATATCGTGCCTAAGTGGCGAGGGACCATCTGGGCGATCGAAAAAGATTTCACACTGGAGCTGCCGGATGAGGATGTCCGGCTTATGGGCACTATCGACCGTATCGACCATATGCCCGAGGGCGGATATTGCGTCATCGAGTATAAGACGCATGCCGAGCCTTGGCAGCAAACCAGGATCGATGACGACTTGCAGATGACGATCTATGCCCATGGCGCTGAGACGGCTTTGGGGTTAGCGGGAGAGACTCTGGATCTTTGTTTCTTTTTCGTCGCTCAAGGTAGATGCGTGGCGACTCGGCGTCATGATGAGCATTGGGATAAGGCGCTCGCCGTCATCCGTGACGTCGCCGACTTGCTGCGTAGTGGTGATTACACGCCGGATACCACCCATTGCGGGGGTTGTCAGATGAGGAATATCTGTGTGCATTCGCAGGCTCGTGATGATAAGACTACTCAATGAACTCGATGCCGACTTAGACAAGGTCAAAGCCTTGCGTCTACGCGGACGTTTCTCCCAAGGCTGGAAGGCGTCCGTAGGTTTAGCGCGGCGCGCGCGTCAAGCCGGGTCGCCTAGGGTGGAGCTCAGCGCTCTTTGGGAGGCGCTTGATTGCGGTAAGGTCTTGTCCCCTGAGCGCGTCGTCGTGCTCCAGGCGCTGGCGCGGCGCGCCGGCGTGCTCGCTAGGGCATCCGCGGACCGCAGGCTCATCGGTGAGGCGGCAGTCCGTGATGGTGCATTACTGCGGGTCTTCGGGCGCAACCGCAAGGCGCTCTCGGTGTTACGGCGGGCTGTGGCTTTGCCGGCGGTCAAGGCAGACCGGTCATTGCATGCTTATGCGTTATGGAACATGGGTTTTGCCAGCCGTATGGAGATGGATTTGAAGGCCGCGCGACGTTATTTCGAGTCATCCAGGCGTGGTTTTTCTCTTGAGAAAGACCGTTTCGCCGAGGCATTCGCATGCTGTGGTCTAGCCGGGGTCGCCAGGCTCTCGGGTGACGCGCGTAAGTCGCTGGCGCTCTACGCCAAGGCGGCTGTCATGTTCGGGGAATCCGGCGATCTTTATGGGCGGGCGTATTCCAATTGCGGTCAAGGTAACGCATTGCGTCGACTGGGACGCTGGCGCGAGGCGCTTGCATATTACCGTAAAGCCAGGGAGCTTTACGCGCGGCTCGGCGACCGGGTCAATGAGGGGTATGTCTTATGGGGGATGATGGTCTGCCTTGAGCGTTTGGGAGACCCTGCTTGGCGCCGTGTACTGCGCCGGGCCGCGGTCATCTTCAAGAGGTCCGGTGACCATCGCGGACGTGCATTGCTCGATGTCTGGGCTAAAGGTTCACCGGCGGATACGACCGCGCGCCGTGAAGCGGCGATCAGTTAAGAACTCCTTGCCTCTGCTGATAAATCGGTGTAAGCTATATCCGGTATGGGAGCTACGAGGCCGCGTCTTCTTGTCGTCGATGATGAACAGGATGTCTATGAGTTCATCCGTACGCTCATCGATACCGAAGCGATGGATATCGAGACGTATGATTCGGGGCGCGGTGCCATCTCCGCTATGGAGGCGCGGCGCTTCGATGTGCTCGTCAGCGACCTGCGTCTCACTGATATCGGCGGCGTCGAGGTCGTGCGCCATTTCAATATGCGTCATCCCGCCTCTGCTGTCATCGTCATGACGGCGATCGCCATCGAGGAGGCCAAGCGCAAGATCACCGGCCTGAAAGTCGATGGGTTCTTGGCTAAGCCCTTCACCGGAGTCGAGTTCAAGGCCTTGCTGGCAGGTTGCCTCAAGCGTGTGCCTGTGCCGGACGCTTCTAGCGAAAAGCTCGTTCTGATCGTCGAGGACGAACCTGCATTTGCGAGTTTTTTGGAGAATCTGTTCCAATTGAGAGGTCTGCCTGTCGCCACCGCGACTACCATGGCCGAAGCGATGGACCGTATCCGCGCCAGCGGGCATTCCCCGGATGTCCTTTTAGTCGATCTGGGACTTCCGGGTCCTTCGGGTTCCGAGTTGTGTAAGAAAGTCAAGAGCGACCCGAAGACCTCCGAGATCCCGGTCGTGATGATGACCGCCTCCCAATTGAGCGAAGACGAACTGCGCGAGCGTAAGAAGACATGCGGTGCGGATGATTTCGTGGTCAAGCCCGCAGACCCACATGAGCTCTGTTATCTGGTGGAGCGGTATCTCGGCATTGAAAGATCCGAGTGATACCAGCGGCTTAAAGTCAGGGTCGGTCATAGATGAAGCGAGTCAAGAAGAGTGTCTCCGTATTGCTAAGGTCGGCGGTATTCGCCGCGGTTTCCGTCGTCTTTGTGCTTAGCTTCGGCGTTCCTTTGGTTTTCCGTTATGTCATCGGCGACGATGCCATCATCGCCTGGGTCTCGTTGCAGGCGCAAGAACAACTGCACAGTAAGATCCTGGTCAAAGACGCCACGATCAGCTTGACCACAGGCC
>JBBTGF010000017.1:0-6325 GCA_038041525.1 Elusimicrobiota bacterium
ACGGTCCCATCGCCGTTCTCATCAGGATATGGCAGATGCAAGACCACCGATTCGTCGAACTTCTTGGCGCCCGACCCAAAATTGAACTCCCGGTAAACGCCCACGGCAATGACATCTTCCTCAAGGACAGGCAATTTAGACTTCACTTCCGACTCATTGACCACGCGCACCTCAAGTTGATCGTTCTGCTTGACCACTCCGGAGGGGATGACTGCCTTGGTGCCATCAGCCATCGCCACTTCCTGGTCCTGCTTAGCGCTGGCATCCACCTTCTCAATCTTGCGGTGCTCATTGTTAGGATTGACTTCTGGATTGCCATCCTCATGTACATCGGTATTAACGTCATCGATAAAGACGGATACGCCCTTGGGATCAGGGTCAGAAAGACCTTCGACGTCAAAAGCCACGGCGCGCAGCCAATACTTCCCGTTCACCAATCCGGACGTGTTCCAATACACCGAGAACGGATGCTTCTGATCGAGCGTCGTGACATTGACCCAAGCATTCTCAAAATCGGAACGGTATTGGAACAAGACCGCCGCGGTAGCCGCATTGGCATCGGCCATCAGCGTCACCGCATTGCCGCGCAAACGCTTGCCCTCGGTCGGGACCGTGATGTTCGCAACACCTTTACCCAAGCGTTTTGTGACATTCACTGTGACCTGCGAAAGAGCTTTATTGCCGGCCTTGTCCACGGCAGAGACCGCCACCGCATACTTCTTCTCGCCTTTAAGATTGGCGAACTCGACCTTCCAGGCGCCATCAGGACCGATGGCGGGCACAACAGGCGACCCCGGCGGTGTGCCGACTTCACTGATACCCACGGCGATACCGTCGAGTCCGCTATGCTGGTCCTGCGCATTGCCGGCTACGATCAAAAGCTCTCCAGAAACGATACTGCCGCCATCCTGCGGTTTGAGGATGACGATGCGCGGCCCCTCGGCGTCGATACTGACTGAGCGCGACTTCACGGCCTCCGCGTTGCCTTTAAAATCGACACCATAAAACTCGATCTGATGTGTCCCGGACGCGCTGATGGTGACCGTGCCCTCATAGATGCGCCACGCACCCTCATCGATGCGGACCATGACTTTATCGACGCCAGCGATATCGTCTTTGCTGGTGATCACCGCATCCACGGGTCCGGTATAAAAACCCTCCCTGATGGACGGCCCGAAAACCCTGATTTCGGAGACCGGTGGCTGGCCGTCATGCAGATACAACGACCTCTCCGGGGTCTCTTGCACCCTGCCGGCGCGGTCGACAGCACGCACGGAGAGTTCATAGCGATGAGCGGAAGCCAATGCGGGCATAGTCAAAGACCAAGTATTACCGGAACCCGCATCGATCCAAAACATGCCCACCACGAACGCCTCGCCGTTCCAATAAAGACCAGAAGTCTTGTCATACAAAGAGGCGTCGATACGGCTGACACCGGAGACTGAATCCCATGCGCTCCCGGCAGCTGCTTTGGCGCTGAACGACTCGATCGTTGCTTTGGGAGACTGCATGTCGACTGCGACTTCCATGGTCTTGGGCTGCTCTTCGTTACCCGCGTGGTCACGTGAATAAAAAGCAAGCTGCCAACGGCCGTCCGTAAGCATGAAAGGAACTGCTGACGACATCCAATCGACGCTTTGACCCGTCCGGTACCGGGTAGCCTCGACACCGGCGACAGCGTCACTGGCAAGCAAGGTCACAGTGGCCATGGAAACATAATAATCTTCAAGCCCTTTGGCGCCGTCGATCTTGGCTTGCGTCAATGGGGCTGTGGTATCGAAAGTAAAACCAGCCTCGGCGACTTGACTGACACGGCCATCGGTGGTTTTAGCGCGTACTTTGAGCAGATAGACGCCGTCGCGCAACGCCTCACGCGAAAAAGCATGGCTCCATGACTGCTTGCCAGAGAACGCAACCCATGATTCACTGACAGTAAAACCTGAAGCGGTATAGAACCGGCCGTCGGACTTGTCCAGCAAAGAGAACTCGATGACGCTCAAAGCATCGGCAGGGTCGACCGCGACACCCGAGACCGTGACCGGGCTGTTGAACATCTGACCCGGACTCGGCACTAATATGGAAACGCGCGGCGGCTCTATGATGTTGACCGCTGACTGGATGAATTTGAACTTCGCTCCCGACAAACTCGCGCGCAACGTGCCTTGGTCCGTGACTTGCTTATAGACCTGCACATAATAGGTGATGCCCGGGGTCAAGGTCATGTTGTCCAAAGTCAGGACCGTGGCTGTAGAGTTAGAGACTATCTTGCTGCCGGCGCTGTAAGACGATGGCTGGGTGAAGACCGTGGCGTTGATGTAGCCCGCGGAAACATCCAACGGTCCTTTAAAACTAACGCGTGAGGGGAACCCCGCAACCGCGGTGATCTCGATCGTGCCGGCATGGTTGACTTTAGCTTGCACTGAAGGCTCACTAGCGGCGCCCGCATTGACCGCAGTGACATAGAAGGTGAAATCACCTACGGCCCACTCGGAAGCCTTGCGCCTCAAGGTATACGCAAAGCGGCCTGAAGTGCTGCGCATCAAGACCACGGTCCCGGTAGATGCCATGAACCATTGGGCTTGTGACAGCGATGCAGGGATCTCACGCTCCATGCGGAAATCACTCTGACCTGGGTCTTTGACATAGACACGGTAGGCAGTGACGGAAGAAGTGGTGACCTCCTGCCAGGAGAACTGGCGGTCCAGGTCATCGGCGCTCGTCCAGGACCAACCGGCGGACAGCGATGACGGAACCGCAACTACGGGGAGCGCTACCGGTACGCTCGCAGCAACGCCGATGACTGAAAATGTCGAACCGTAAACCCAGTTCTGATCTGCCAGGCCGCGATTACCTTCGATGTAAATTTGATAGATCTGTGATGATACATCTACGGTCCAATCATAGCTTCCATTATTAGGCAGACCCCCGGCGATACCTTTGACGACACACCAGCAAGCAGTGCCGACCAATTGGATGTTGATGGTGTTCCAAGACGGGTCGCCGCCGGTCCATCTGATCGGTACGGTCGCGCCGCGCGTCCAATCCGTGCTACCGACGGGCGAGGTGATGGCTAATTGCGTGGGGACATAGAACGTCGCGTCTTCGGAAACCGCCAGGTTGCCGGCCGCATCCCTAGAACGGACACGGAAATGATAGGTTCGAGCCGTCGCCAATCCGCCAAAACGTACACTATGGTTGTTGAGCATCGCGCTAGCCAGCGGTGTCACCTGCCCATAGGCCGTTGTCGTGCCATAGATCACTTGGGAATCCGCGGCTAAATCGGTATGCCAGGTGACTGTGGCGTAGCCGATCCCTATCGACGACGCGCGTATGTCGCTGATGACGGGAAACACTGCCGGGGGCAACTCGGGCACGGACTGGATGAACTTGAACTTCGCAGCGGAAAGACTGACGCGCTGTACGCCGCCGCTGCTCACCTCTTTATAGACCTGCAAATAATAAGTGACGCCCGGGGTCAAGGTCATGTTGTCCAAAGTCAGGACCGTAGCTGCAGAGTTAGAGACTATCTTGCTGCCCGCACTGTAGGACGATGGCTGGGTAAAGACTGTGGCGTTGATGTAACCCGCGGCAGTATCCAGTGGTCCTTTAAAACTGACGATTGCGGGGAACCCCACAACCGCGGTGATCTCGATCGTGCCTGCATGATTGGTCTTAGCTTGCAACGATGCCAGACTCTCGCCCCCCGAGTTGACTGCGGTGACGTAGAAGGAAAAATCGCCCACAGCCCATTGCACGGCTTTACGTCTAAGGGTATATGTGAAACGGCCTGAAGAATTACGCATCAACACCACAGTCCCATCGGAGGTTGTCAGCCACTGTGCCTGCGACAAAACTGCAGGGACTTCGCGCTCCATGCGGAACGCACTCTCACCGGGATCCTTGACATAGACGCGGTACGCCGTCACCGAGGAACCCGTGACCTCCTGCCAGGAGAACTGCCGATCCAAGTCATCCGCGCTCGTCCATGCCCAACCGGAATAAGCACCCAACGGCGCGACAGGGAGCACGACATTACGCTTGACTTCGAAACTGTTGGGCTCTTTGGCGCTGCCGGGAACACTACCAGTCGGCGGGCCGTTGCCGCTGAAATCCGTAGCGTCGATGAAATAAGCGATCTTAGCGCCCTCGGCGCCAGCAAGGAATGCCTCCGGTATCTTCGCCTCATACGATGAACCCGTGGTGTTGCCCATGGCTACCGTGATATATGAAGGCGTCAATGCCGAAGCATTCCAATAGGTCAGCGTGACGGCGGCGACACCCTTGTCATCATTGACCTGGGCGGCAATGACCACCGGGGCCGAACTCGGCACCACGCCGATGACCGGCTTATGCGTGATCACGGGAGCGATGACATCCGGGGTCGGCGCGTCCTCGATGACCGTCACGCTCGCGTCGCTATAATTGGCCACCAGAACCCGGCCCCTGGAGGCATCGATACGGATGCGATGGGGGAACCTTCCAACCGTGAAATCTTTACGCAATGTATTAGTATCACCGTCCCAGACGCCCACTAAACCGTCATCGGCGTAAGCGACATAGATGTTATTGGTCGCCGGCATCACGGCCACGTCGTACGGCGCGTGGCCTAAGTCGATGGTAGCGATGATGGTATCCGTGCGCATGTCGATGACAGAGAGACTGTTGGACCCGTAATTCGTCACATAGACGCGCTGCGTCTTGTCATTGACAGCTATGGCATTAGGGTAAAAACCTACCTTGATACGCTTGAGCGCACCGGCGGCGTTCAAATCGACGATGGCTACCTCGCGGGCGGCATAGAGGCACACATACGCCTTGCCCGAGCCCGCTGCATAAGCGACCTTGGTGGGAAAATCAGTCGAAAGACCGATGGGATACGAACTGTCGATACTTTCCGAGACCGCGTCAACGACATGCAGATAGCTCTTCCAATAAGTCGCGTTCGACGCGCCCGTGACATTGGTCCGGCTGGTGACCAAGAACTTGTTCAGCGCAGGCATGCCTTCGATGCCGCCGACATTCCAAAGCTTGCTTATCATCGGTCCGACGTTATTATTAAGCAGGTTGAGCTTACGTAATGAAGAACTGCCCTCATAGATGGTCGAACGATATACCAACTTGTTCGATTGCTTGAGTAACGCCGACTCCGCCGGATTGAAATAATAATCCTGATAAAAGCCCAAAGGCTTGAGCTGGGTCATATCCCATTTAAGGATGCCGTTAGTGAAGCCCGTGGTCACGTACGCCTCACCTGTCGTTTTATCGATAGCGATATCGTAAGGATTGTAACTCCTTAGATCGATAGTGCCTTTGCTCTCGCTGGTGGCCGAATCGATGACGCTGACGTCGTGCGAAAGATAGTTGACCACGTAGACCAACCCTTTATCGTCATCATAGATGGCATTGGATGGGTCATATCCGCCTTCCAACGACTTGATGATCTGTTTCTTGACCGTGTCGATGACCCATATCTTATTGGCGAAATTATCCGGCGCGTACAGGCGCGAACTACTTGCATCCAAAGTCAGGAACCAAGGGGAACTCAATCCCGCGATCGTACCCAATGACTTGAGGTTGCCGATGGCGTCAGCCCTGAACATCTCGATACGATGATTCGCCATGTCCGTCACATAATAAGTCTTGTCCGTAACGTCAAAAGTCATGCCGCTCGGCCAGACCGCGCCCAAAGCCACGCTCTGCATGGCTATCATCGACTTCGCATCAGTGATATGGATATAACCCGCCCCGGGCGCACCCGCTTCTTCGATGACTTTAAGCATCGTATGCACCTTACCACCCTGCACGTAAATGGCGTTGACATAGATGAGCCCCTTGGGATGAAAAGGCAACTCTTTACTACCGGATGCGATCAAGGTGTCAGGATTAAAACGGGTCAAAAAAACGTCATAAAGACCGGTGGTGGGATTCTTGGCCCGATTGGCCACAAAAAGGTCGCCGCTGGCATCATCGCTCAACGCCATGCCGACGATCTCGGAAGTCGTCTTGATCTTGCCGATCTTATTGCGCGTCGCCGCGTCGATGACCACGACCTCCCAACCATTGGCGAAATTATTGACATAGATCCGGTCGCGTGACTTATCCATCACCATCAGGTAGGGATATACCACGTCGGCGATAGCGGCCACGGGTTTGCGCGTGGCAACGTCAACTACCACGACGTTATTACTGGTGGTACCACCAACCCAGAGTTCGCCTCGGCGCTTGTCATAGACCATCGAATAGGGGTTAGCCAGGCCGATCTTCTCACGACTTAAGGGGAACGTCCCTAAACTCTTGGGTTCAGCATACACGAAGAGAGATTGCA
>JBBTGF010000018.1:0-2340 GCA_038041525.1 Elusimicrobiota bacterium
AATCACTCTCAACGACAGCGCTCCAAAAATTTGGCGGCGGATTTTGGTTCCGGCCAATTACACTTTCTTTGCCCTGCATTGCGCCGTCCAAAATGCCATGGGCTGGAGCGACGGCCATTTACAGGCGTTCTATATTGGAGAAAAAAAAGGCAGAGAAAGAATTACTATCGAGTTTCCCAATCCGGAAGCGGATGATTTCTATCGCGGAGACACGCGCGACGAGCGCCAGGAGCCGATAGCCGATTATATGCAGGTGACAGAAGAGTTAGTCCATCAGATGTTGTCGGTGGCGGGCCGGACGGCTTCCAGGGCCGATACCAGCAGGCAGATCAAGCGGGCCATCAATAATGGGGATGCGCTCAAAGTATTCAAAGAGATGCTTTATCGGCAAGGCGTCAAGCGATCCGTGGCTGACGATCTACCGTCATATCTGCCACAGCCGAAGGATGTTTGGACGGCGCTGGCGCCTAGAAGCGGCTGCATAGGTTTTGTCGACGCTAGATGCGTGGCAGAGAGTACCCGGCATCTGGGAGTCCTGCGCCTCGGGCAGCGTAATAAAGTAGATCTGACGGCGGGCGTCTGGTTGCTTAAGAAGAGGGGCGAGGATGTCGTCAAAGGTGAGCCATTGGCGCAACTGCACTCCAGCACGGCCGATATCGAAGATTTTCGTGCCGCAGCCGACATACTTTTAGACGCCTACAGTATTTCGCAAGCGCGTCCGTCAAAAGTCACGATGATAAAGGGCATCTATGGCTAGATCCGTCAAGCGTGCAGAGGTCCGTATCGGCATCATCGGCGGTAGCGGCTTGTACGCGATGCAGGGGGCGAAGCTGCTGCGCGAAGCGCGCATCAAGACCCCGTTCGGTGCGCCATCCGACGCCGTTACCATCGCCGAAGTCGCGGGCGTTTCTGTCGCATTCTTGCCGCGTCACGGTAAGGGCCATCGGATATCGCCTACCGAGATCAATTTTCGCGCTAACATCTACGCGTTGAAATCTATAGGCGTGGAGCGTATCATCGGCGTGGCGGCGACCGGTAGTCTTAAGGAGGAGTTGGCGCCGCGCGACCTCGTCATCCCGGATCAGTTGGTCGATAAGACTAGACACCGGGCGTCGACTTTTTTTACTGACGGTATCGTGGCACATGTACAGTTCAATAAACCTTTTTGTCCCGGATTGGGCGCTGTTCTAGCCGAGTCGGCCCAGGAAGTTTCATTGAACATGCATAGCGGCGGGGTTTATGTCTGCATGGAAGGCCCGGCTTTCTCCACGTTGGCCGAGTCGCAAGAGAATCGGCGCATGGGTTATGACCTCATCGGCATGACGGCGAGTCCGGAAGCCAAACTCGCGCGTGAAGCGGAGATCTGTTATGCGACGTTGGCTTTCGTGACGGATTACGATTGTTGGAAGGAAGGCGAGGAAGCGGTCAATGTCGAAGCCTTAATCGGTAATCTTACCGAGGGCACGCGCCGTGCGCAGATGGTTTTGGCAAAAGCTATCCCCAAATTCGCGCGTCATAACCCGTCTCAAGACCGCTGTGCTTGCAGGGTTGCGCTTTCGACAGCTTTGGTTACCGATAAAAAAATGATGGATAAAAGGACCGTGCAAAAGCTCAAACTCCTTGTCGGTAAGTATGTCTGACGATGGATAAACAAAAACTTACAACTTTGGCGCGCCAGGCGCTGCGGTTCTCATATTCTCCGTATTCTAAGTTCAGGGTGGGCGCTGCCGTCATCGGCAATAACGGCAAGTCCTATACTGGCACCAACGTGGAGAATGCCTCCTATGGACTCACTATCTGTGCCGAGCGGGTGGCGATAACCAAAGCGGTTAGTGAGGGGGTCACGGGATTCACCGCATTATCTGTCGCGGTGGCGCACAAGCGCGCTGCGGTGCCCTGCGGCGCTTGTCTGCAAGTCTTTGGCGAGTTCGCCAAAAACGACGCCGTGGTCATCTTGTGTAACGAAGATGGCCAGACCGTGGTAGAGACCACGTTCGGGGAATTGCTCACCCAGCCGTTCCGTTCCATCAGGCAGGACAGGTAGCTCGCATGATCAAAGCCGTCTTGTTCGATATCGATAACACGCTGGTCAATTTCATGCGCATGAAGCGCCATGCCGTCGATGCGGCGGCTGATTCCATGATCGACGCCGGTTTAGCGATGCCCAAACAGGAGTTCATCGACAAGATCTTCGAGACCTATTGGCGTGAAGGCATCGAGGATCAGCAGATTTTCAACAAGATGCTCATGCAGGTCATGGGTCATGTCGATTACAAGATATTGGCCGCGGGTATCTTGGGCTATCGCCGGGGCAAGGATGCGTTCTTGGCGGTCTATCCG
>JBBTGF010000018.1:2350-5238 GCA_038041525.1 Elusimicrobiota bacterium
CATGTGCATCCGACCTTGACCGCTTTGGCCAAACTCGGCATACGTATGGCCGTGGTCTCCGATGCGCCTAAACTGCAGGTATGGATGCGTATCATGGCCTTGAGTATCTGGCATTACTTCGATACCGTGGTCACCATCGACGATACAGGCGAACGTAAACCGTCGCCGAAGCCGTTTAAATTGGCGCTCGAGCGCTTGGGCGTCGGAGCTTCTGAGACCATCATGATCGGCGACTGGGTCGACCGTGATATCGTCGGCGCTAAAGGCGTCGGTATCACCGCAGTCTTCGCTCGCTATGGGGATGAGTTCAATACGCCCGCCGAGACCATTGCTGATTATGAGGTCCAAGATATCGCCGAATTAGTGGATATCGTCAACCGCTTAAATACTCCTGCCGTTAAGAATTAAGTAGTTCCAATTCTGTCATTCTGAGCGTTAGCGAAGAATCTTCTGTCATTCTGAGCGTTAGCGAAGAATCTCTCGGGGTTACTGATAGATCCTTCGCTTCGCTCAGGATGACAGAGAGACTGTTTAGAATGACAGAACAGACACGGGATGACAGGAATCCCTACGTTACATTTTCCATTTTCTTCCGTATACCTGTATGGGGGGATATCCAAGGAGGATGATATGCGCAAAGCCATTCTAGTGGGTGTTACTTGTTTAGTTTCAGTTGGCGGTGAGCGGTGTCTGGCGCAACAGCCGGTTCTGCAGCCCATAGACATATATATAAATGAAAGAAAGGGTGATTGGGTCGATTTTGACATCGATTACGGGGCTTTCATGGTCAGCAGGGCACAGGCTTATGTCGGTAAAGCCGAGAAGGGTGCTTGGCAGCGCGTCCGCTTGCCTGCTGCTGTGTCCAAAGCAGGCAGGAGTTGGGATGCTTATGATTTTGTCAACGAGGAAGCGCAAGCGGCCGTTCATGCCGCCCTCATGCGTAAGCTCGCCGGTGAGAAGATGGGGGTTTCCAAGCCTTTTAAATTAAGAGAAAAAGATATAGCAGTCGTCTCGCTTAAACCCGACAGTCAGTCCAAAGGCAGCCGTTTGGCAAGCGGGGAGCTTTGGATCGCGGGTGCCATTGCGGTCAAGCTCACTTTGAATAGGAGCAAGTGGAGCGATGAGTTGGAACATAGCTGGGTCGGTTTTTCCGGACAATGGGTCAAAGATGAAAGGGTTTGGCATGATGTCCTGGTGTTCAAAGAGAAGAGCGCTAAGAAGATGGTCGATGCGTTGGTGCGTGGGGCATATCAGTCCAGGTATATGCATTGATGCGGGCTTCTAAATTTCTTTAAATATCATCGAATCAAACTGGCTGTAAGGCTATTCATGAAGAACAACAAAGATTGCCAGAAACACGATTGTCACGCATTCACTAAGACCCTTTTCAAAGACCTCTTCGTCGACGACCTTTGCGGGATCTTCAAACATAACATCGTCAACACCTATGAGCGCGGCAATGTGTTGTTCTATGCCGGCAATCAACCGCTAGGCATTTATTTCCTCTGTAAAGGTCAAGTCAATATCTACCGTGCCGACCAGATGGGCCGCCGCCAGATTGTGCGCGTAGCCAAGGCGCCGGATATGGTGGGCTATCGTGCTTTCCTTTCCGGTGAACTCTATGCCGCAACCGCCGAGATCATGAGCGAAGCGCAGGTCTGCTTCGTCGATAGGCGTACTTTTGAGGCGGATTTCTTGAGCAATCCGAGATTTTTGCGTAGTTTGACAAGTTATTTAGCACGGCGGCTCGGGGAGGCCGAGGACAAAGAGGTCTCGATGTCCCGCAGTACCGTCGAAGAGCGGTTAGCCAGATATTTGGTCAAGATCATTGACGCCGCGCCTGTGTCAAAGACTACATCCGTGACTACGATAAAGCTTCCCGCTTCAAGAAGCGAGTTGGCAGATTTTTTAGCTACGACCCCGGAATCGGTATCGCGTAGCCTGAACGCCTTGACCGGGCGCAAGCTCATCAAACTCCTAAAGAAGAATGAGATTGTGATCATTGACGGTCACCGTCTTAGGTTTTTGGCTAATAGATAGAAGATTGATAGTCGTCAGTAGAGTAATTGATGGTGGTCAATTCACATTGATGGTAACAATGCAATAGTTAAGTTAGTAATGATTGCTAAGGAGGTCAGTTTGATGTTAAGAACAAAAAAATTCGGAATAACGCTCATAGCCGCGATGGCGTTGATGGCGTCTGTGGACACCAGCCATGCCATTACGGCTTGGGCGAGGAAATATGGGGTCAGTTGTAATGTCTGCCATGGCTCTGGATATAAATTAACCAGGGTCGGACAGAAATTCCTGCGCAATGGCCATGTGATGCCAGGCGGCGGTGAACAAAAGGAAGCGAATATTTCTGATTACGTTGCGCTCACGGCGAAGTTGAGAACTTGGGCCAAATCTAGCAAAGCGGAAACGCTAGCAACGGGAGTCGAGACGAAGTCGTCCCGGAGCTCGTTTGAGGCGCATGCATTGAGCATGTATACCGGGGGACCGTTGGATAAGGGGTTTTCGTATTTCGCTGAGTTCTATCTGCATGAGAACGAGAAGAAGAATCCTTTGGAAAACAGCGAGACGAACGCTTCCGACATGGGAGATTGGGGTCGCTCAAAGTTGGCAGAAGCATATCTGCAATATGTTAAAGGCGATGATGATATATATTGGACGGCCAGAATGGGACGGATCATGCCTTGGCTTGTGCATCTGCATGAAGGCGGCGCCAGGTTGGAATATAGTAGGCCGTTGGCGTTCACGTCCACGGTCTATACCGAGAATCCCTATCGCGCGTTTTCTAGGCAATATGGCGCTAGCGCCGGCTTCAATTATAAGGAAGCATTCCTGGAAGCCGGTCTAGTCAATGGCACCGGTAAACATGAGAATTC
>JBBTGF010000019.1:0-2291 GCA_038041525.1 Elusimicrobiota bacterium
CCCCGCCTCCCCCATTCCGCCACGCCCTCTTATCCTCTTATGATTTTGCAGATGGTCATACTTTGCATTCGCCTTAAATAACCCGAAAGTTGCAGTTGCTACGTTTTGGGTGGGTTTTGGCTTTTGGCTGGTGCAACTAAATGGCCTTTGCCGACGAATATTACCTAGAGGTGAAACGCTATGCAAATCTTAAGGAAATTAGGGGTTTACGGCTGGGATGTGCTGGAGGATTTTATTCTGGCTTCCTTGCTTACCGGGGACGGGTTGCTGATGGTGGGCGCGCACGGGGCGGCGAAGACTTACTGCGCCAACCTGGTCGCGCAAGCATTGGGTGTACGCTTTCAGAAGCTCGACGCTTCCAAAGCGGAGTTCGAGGACTATCTGGGTTTCCCCAACCCCAAGGCATTGAGCGAAGGCAAGTTCGAATGCGTGCCCACGCCCATCTCGATCTTTGACAAGGACTTCCTCTTCATCGATGAGATCAACCGCGCCAAGCCGCATACCCAGAACAAGCTTTTGGAGATCGTCTATTCACGCAGATCATGGGTCTGCCCATCGCGGCCAAGTGGGTCTGGGGCGCGATGAACTTAGGGGAAGAATATACCGGTCTTGAACCTTTGGACGCAGCCTTCGCCGGGCGTTTCGCCTGGGTGCTGCCGGTGCCACAGGCATCGGCCATGAACAGCGAGGATCTCTGCCAAGTCATCGTTAGCGAAGGCCCGGAAGACGCCATGGCGCTGAAAACCTTCTGGCGGGAACGCCCAGCAGCGGGCAACGGCCATAAAAAGCTGGTCTTTGAGTTAAGCGACTTCCTGCTCACCGCGGCCGGACACTATGCCACTTTACAGAAGAAATACGACAACGACATCGCGGCCTGGATGCAGCGACTCGCCAAACTCTTCGCCGGCACGATGAAGACCGAGCTCGATGGCCGCAGATTATCCATGATCCGGCGCAACCTCTTGTCCGTGCTCGCGATACGCATGGCGCGCGGGCTCTCCGATGAGCTGCCGCTGGATTTACCGCGAATGTTTAAGCTCATCTTGCCCTATTCGCTGCAGAACAGCATCTCCGGCAAGCCGCTTAAGACCGAAAAGATCAAGGGCTTGATCGATAGTCTGGCGCAGGAAACGAAGGAAGCCCGGGAATACTTGACCGTCACCGCGGAGGCGGACTCCATCAAAAAAATGGCGTCCGTGCTCGCCAGCAAGCTCGAGCCCGCGCTTAAGACCAAGGCGGTCCTGGAGATCCTGTAATCACTCTCGGCGTTCGAGCGCCTGCTTTTAGCCTCGGCGCTGATACCGATCGCGCTCAATGACGATTCGCCGCTGCCCTTGCAGGCGCGCCTGCAGGTCATCGAGATGGTCAAATGGCCGCGCGAGCGCTTAAGCGACACCCACGGCACGAATATCATCGCCACTGACCTTAAAAGCTTGGATAGCGTTCGCTACTGGCTCAACAAGACCCAGAAACCGGTCAACGCCATCGAGGAGATCGCCATCAAAGCGACCGCGGCTTTTGCGACGGATGCCGACGACCTGGAAGAGCGCTTTGCGACCGCGACGCGCTTCCTTAAGTTATGCAAAAAGGAACTGAAGGGCCATGCGTAAACCAAAGATAACGGTCCGGCACTTGCGTCCGCCGGTCGATCACGACACGCTGCTTGCCGAAGCGCTGGAACTGCTCAAATCACTCGGTTTCGATCTGCAGAGCTGGCTGAAAAACGTGTCCTTCCGCGGCTGGAGCCCGCAGGTGCCGACCGCACGCATCAGTTTCGACGGCACAGGCTGGCACATCGAGATCGGGACTGCCTTCGTAGCGCGCCACGCCTGGGACGCCGAGCGCTTGGCCGGGGTACTGCTCCATGAGATCATGCACCAAGCCATCCATCTGCACAAAGGCAAGCACCTCGAAGCGCTGGCGGGTAATTTCGCCGCTGACGCGCTGATCAACGCCATGATCCATAAGCTTGACGCGCATTTGTCAAAGGTGTTCAAAGGTATCTACCCTGAAAATAAAGGACCGTTCTGCCTGCTGCGCCCTGACATCAAAAGCAAGGATCCGCGGCTCAATGCCCTGCATCAGGCGCTCTATGGCGTAGCAAGCCTCAAACAGCAGAGTTTTTATGAGGTGTTCGACTACGCCTTGCAGTGGCTAAAGACGCTGTCACAGCAGGCATTGGCGGACCTGCGCCAACGCCTGGCTTGCGCGCATGACGCGCACGATCCCGATGCCTTGCGCAAACTTCGTAGCGCCATCCCCGGGTACGCCACCGATCTTGAGCGATTGCA
>JBBTGF010000019.1:2301-4471 GCA_038041525.1 Elusimicrobiota bacterium
CACAACTCGCGAAAGCCCAGGACTCGCAGATCGAAGAGCTGCTGCGTCAGGTGGCTTTCGAGACCGCGGCAGGCATGGTCATCAAACAGTTCGCTTCCAGCGCGCCGCAAAAGAGCGTCATCATGCCCATGCCGCTATGCCGCAGGGATTCGGTGATGCTCGCGGGTTCGGCCTGGCCGGTGTTCTTCACGCGCGCGGCGCAACATGTGCCGGCGAGCGCCAATGTCTATCTCGATGTCAGCGGTTCGATGCAGGAGTACATCCCCTGGATGTACGGCGTCATCAACGGCATGATGCGCTATATGGCGCCGAAGATCTATCTTTTCAGCAACAAGATCGTCGAGATAACGCGCGCCGAGTTGCAGCAAGGACAACTCCGCAGCACCGGGGGCACGGATTTCGACTGCGTCATCAAACACCTGGCGGCGGCACGCGTGCCGACGGCGCTCGTCATCACCGACGGCATGGCTGACATCAGCGTGCCGGAACTAGCAGCCAAGGTCAAGTGCAGCGTCAATGTCATCGGCGTCACCATCGGTCGGCAACGCCAACAGTCTTTGCATAGATTCACGCGCAAGATCTATAACATCGATCCGGATTCAGGAGGTATGCGAACATGAAGGTCAACTTTTCCCACGTCATCAAGATACTACCGCACGAGGACGGCCTCAAGGGTCTCGCCATGACCAAGTCTTATGAGGCTGCCATCGAGCTTGCGGAACTGCTCGAAACGCTGCCCGACGGTCCGGAACAGACTGCGGTCCTTTACGACACGCAGGATGACCTTTTCGGCATGGTCAGGCAGAATTCCGACCTTAACTGGCCCTCTGCAGCGATCGAGAGTGCGTTACGCCTGCTCGATTACCAGGCCGCGGACCTCGCGTTCCTTGATGACGCAACGCGCCGTCAGGCGGTCGCGGCACTGAAAAAGAAACACACCCTCCTTGAGGTCGATTACCTGCGTCTGCAACGCCGGGTGCGGCCCCTGTATCTTATCGAGCGCAAGCAATTCGACAAACTCGCCCATCCGCTCGGATCACTGCCCGGCAGTTACATCATGAGGCAGAGCCAGCGCCTACCCCGCATCTATGAGTTCCACATCAGCAACAACAGCCGTTCCAACGACAGGACGCGCGCCTTGGCATTTCTCATCGTCGCGGACGGACGCTTTGTCGTGATCAGCAGTCCGGAAAACCTGCAGAAAACCAAGATCGAAGAACTGCCGGACGCGCCGACAGCTTGCCGCAAGCTCGGGGAGATATTGGCGCGATCCGCCGGTGATTCTCCGGTCAATGCCCGGGTAGCCCATGGCGCGACCGTCAGCATGCAAGCGCAGACCGCGCTGATACCTGAAAAGATCATCCCGCCGGTCAACTTGTTCGACCCGGGCAAACCCCTCGATGACAAGACCTTCAAGAACCTGGTCTCGGCCAAGCCGGCAGTGACGCATCCCATGGTCTGCGCTACCTTCTCTGCCGGCAACATCGCGGCAAACGATCCAGCGGTACTCGACCAAGCGGCGGCGGTCGCCATCTGGCAGCGGGTGCAAGGACCGCTTTATGACCCCGATTTTATACCGTCGGCGAGCCGCATCTGGCTTAGCAGCGAAGCGTATGTGCCCAACCGCGACCCGGACCGCGCGGAGACCGGCGGCATAAACTCGGGCGTGGTCGAGTTCAGGGCGCTGTGCAGTTTCCCGGACATCTATAAATCATGAAAAGCAAACTCAAGCTCAATCTGCCGTCCGAGGCGTTCAATCCCGGACTGCATGATCACATCCTCGAAGGACTCGCCGACACCACGGCGCGGCCGCAGGAAGTCACCGATTGTCTTACCGATGCCTGCATCATCATGAGTCTTAATCAACATAACGCATTGCACCCGCCAGCGTATATTCCCGCTGAATTACGTAAAGCGACATTGCCGATTTTACTGCGCAGCCGGAATCTATGTCGGCAATATCCCGCTGACGGCTTGCTCTGGCTGATTTCAAGCCTAACGGCGTATGCCATATCACGACCATATTATCATGACAGCAGTTTGCGTAAGCTAGCCAGCATGACCCGTCAGAATTTCTGCACCGGCAAACGGGAAAATTCATTTAGACTGTGGCGCCGCGAATGGCCCGTCAGGGGCAGGGATGCGGCGCTCTTGCGTTTGGCTCTCGGCA
>JBBTGF010000020.1:0-1197 GCA_038041525.1 Elusimicrobiota bacterium
TAAAAAGGGCGAGCGGGTCGAAGGCCGCATCTTCCGTTTCAAGGGCGATTCTTTCTTCGTCGGTTTGAACATCCTGCCGGCCGAGGACAAGTTCTGCGGCAAGGGCGTACCGGTCAATTTCTGGGACAAGCTGCCTTATCCGGCCAATATGCCTGTCGGTGAAGTCGATATCGATGATCCGAGGCCGTATCGTAGATGGCTCGGCAGGAAGATGCCCATGAAGATCGTCTCTATCGGTCAGGACGGGGATGTCATCGTTTCGCGCAAGAAGATCATCGTCGAGATGAAAGATGCGATCAAGCAGGAGGCTTTGAACACGGTGAAGGCCGGTGACGTCATGGCAGCCAAGGTCAAGGTCATCGACATCGATGGCGTCAAGGTCGACGTCGATGGCGTCGAAGGCGCTATGCCCGCCGTCGAGCTGTCTTGGTATCCGAAGCCGGATCCGCGGCGAATCCTTAAGCGCGGTCAGACGATCGACGTCAAGGTCACCAAGGTCGACAAAGAGAAAGGTATCGTGCACGTCAGTCACCGGGCGATCCTGACGCACCCGGCTGAAGAATTGGTCCGTAAATTCCCCGCTAAGACCATCATCGAAGGCACCGTCGAGCGCGTCTTGGAACGCGGCGGTTGTTTCATCTCCATGCCCGGCATCAAGCGTGAAGCCTATATGCCGGCCAACGAGGCCGTCGACGACGTCGCCAAGAAGAAAGGTGAGAAGATCAAAGCGACCGTGTTGCGTGTCGACCGTGAGAATGTCCGCGTGGTCGTCTCCCAGCGCAGGTACGAGTCCGCGCAGATGCCTAACATGGTGGCCAGGTACTCGAAAGAGAACCAGCAATTGACCTTAGGCGACATCTTGGGCGCCATGAATCTCACTGGCGAGGAAGAATGACTTGCAAGCGATAAAACGTTTTTTCGTCTAGCAAACCCGCCTCTTAGCCTGTAACCTATTGATTGCAGCCTTTATGGCTGCCATTTGCGTTCGGGTCATATGTATATGCGTGGATATCGCGTATCGTTGCGTCGGTGGCTGTGCCTGGCCCTCTGCGCGCTTGTCTCTCCGGTATCCACACTCTATGCTCAAGCATTCGGACAGAACAGTCTCATCACCCGGAATCCCCCGTACCCCGTCTGGCAGACCGAGCATTACCGTATCCATTATTAAGAGGATAATCCGTTGCTGCTTGAGGAGAC
>JBBTGF010000021.1:0-5310 GCA_038041525.1 Elusimicrobiota bacterium
TCCGACGCTCCGAAACGCCAGGTGCCCGAGAACCTCGTGGTCAAACCTAGTTCATGGATCGCGTTAGCCAGATCCAAAGAAAAGTTCTGATAATTCAAACCCGCGCCGAAGTTCATCTCCCGAGGGCCGCCACTGCCGCCGCCGCCGGGATCCCCCTGCAGACCGAAACGGAATGCGATCCAATTAAGCAGCCAGTATTCTCCCCCGAACTTCCACGAGGTGCCGCTGTGCGCCGACATGTCAAAGTCAAGCCCGATACCGAGCTTATTCTTAATGAGCTTGTAGCTGTTGCCGACGCGGATGGTCAAAGGCAACCGATCATCGGTATCGCCCGACTTCATGGCTAAGGCGTTATGGATACCGAAACCCAATTGATAGTTGGGGAGGAGGTTGCGAGCCAGCGACGTGACATCCATGGATAGATGCGAGTCGGCGCTGGTATCGAGTTGGCGGCGCAACATCTTGCCGCTGAAGCCCAGGCTAAGTTTTCCCGAGATGGCCTTGCCCCAGGCTAGGCCTAGACCGCTCTGGGAATCCTCGAAGGTGCCTTCGGTGATTAGGTCGGTGATATTGCCATTGGCATCCGTCACCAACCGGACCTTCTCGAACCCGCCGCTGGTCAACTGCGTATAGGTGACGCCAATAGTGCCTTTGCCGGGCAATGGATGCGCATAAGCGATGAAGCCCAAGGTAGTCTCCGCAAAGAGTTGCGCATACATCGCGGTGAACTCCTTACGCTCCAGGACTCCCAAGCCCGCGGGATTCCAATAGGCTGCAGTGGCATCATCGGCGATGGCATAGAAAGCGCCACCCATAGCCAGTGGGCGGCCCCCGGCGCCGTATGACATGAAACGCCCCGGCTCCCCGCCGCTGGCGCCGGCATCGAGCCTAGGCGTATAGACGACGACATGGAACACTAACGACAGACAGACGACGACATAAGGTAGGTTCTTGAGGTGGGAAAGCGCGTTTAGGAGCGCGCGAAGAGTCCAAGGGTTTCTCTCAACCCGTGGGCTGCTCGATCGTTCCCAGTTACGGCCCTTATTCTTATCCATGTCAGTTCGGTAACCCAACCGCCCCTCCCGGGGCTTGTGGCTTTGCGCTCCCACGATCGGATCCGTGAGATTGCCTTTGTCGTCTCAATGCAACAAAAAAACCGCTAAATCAGCCTAGCGGTTTGAATCTATGTACAAATAATGATGTTACGAGCGTCATGTCGTCCATCTTCATGTCCCTTCGGTAACCCAACCACCCCGCTGGGGGCTTGTGGCTTTGCGCGCCCATGATTAGACCAATAGGCTTGCTTTTGTCGTCTAATAGACCCTACCCCCAGCCAGACGTCCGGGCAAGATGGGTCAAACGGCGATTTTGGTGGGTTTTGCTTAAAAACGCCTTAACGCGAGCCTTTTTTGAGCTTCTCAACTAGCTCTACCAACATCTGAATGGTGCTCTCCAAATGATGCGTATTAGTCAACGCGGTCTTGATCTGCATCCTGGATTCTTCGATCTTGCCGCTAAGCGCACTGCTTTCTTTGCTCCAACCTGCACGCTGCGCCGCGAGCGCTGCTTCAAAATTTTCCAACGACCCGGTGACAGCTTCGAGCTTGTCACCGAGCGTCTTTAACTGCGATTTGTTGACCAGGTCTAAAGACATGCGGCCAAAATCTTGTCTGATGTTCTCTAACACCTGGCTCCAGCGGGCAGCTAGCTGCTTTTCCCAGGGCGTGATGACCGCCTCCCGGAACTTCTCCTGATCGCTCCATATCTGCTCTTTTGTGCCTTCGATGCGCTCGACTAACGCTGCGGTCTCCTTTTTAAGCGCGGCCTCGAATTCCTTGCGGATAGCGCTCCCCTCTTCTTCCATCAGACCCTTCAGCGACCCTTTGAGCGCCCCGGTGACTCCCTGCATCTCACGGAAATCGCAGACTAGGAAATTACAGAACTTTTCCAAACCCAAGAGTTGTTGGCCCAATGTCTCCTGCGCATGCCCCATCGCGGCTAACCGTTCATCGACGCCTTGCGTCAACGCTTTGAACCGCTCGGCAAAAACCTCTTGACGGCGTGTTTCCTCTGCGGCATACGCATCGATCTGCTCTTTGGCTGCCCGCATCGCCATCTCACCGAGCGTTTCTCTCTGGCGTCTGAACTCCTCTGTCAGGTTATTGGCGTTCTTCTGTGCCTTGGTCTCGAGATCACCGGCAGCGCGAGCCAGTTCCGCGGACAACTGGGAACGTATACTCTCCATGGAAGGAGCCAAACGCGCGCGTAAGTCCTGGAACTTACGTTCGATGACGACTTCTATCTTTTCGCGCTCGACTGCGAGGAGCTCGTCCGCTTTAGCCTGCGTCGGACGCACGCTGATCTCTTTTAATAATTCCAACACACCCTTTTGGAACTCATCAAGCCTGGCCTCAACGGTCTCGACCCTAGCCAAGGACTTCTCCCGGATGGTCCGCAGATCCTCATCGGTCCGCTGCTTATTGGCTTTGCTCCAGAGCTTCTCGAACATCTCCTCGACCGCCGACTGGGCGTTGTGCATCTCCTTGAACTTGATCTCATAAGTGAGCGCTCGTTCACGTTCGGCGGATAACTGCTTTTCTAACTGCGCGAGCCGTTCGCTGATGCTACTATCCTGGACTGGGACGGGCGCTGCAGGCGGCGGGGTCGCGCGCGGCGGTTCTTTCGCGGCAGGCGGCGGCGCGGCGGTCGGACCTGATTTAGCCACAGTGGTGGGACCCAGGACTTTACCCTTCTTAGGATCGAAAAACTGTGAAAAAAAACTGTCTGCCATCTTATTTCCTTATCAAAGTGATTTCGATACGTCTGTTCCTATTGCGGCCTTCAGGAGTCGAATTATCCACCAATGGCTGGAACTCGCCATAACCCACGCACGCCAGACGCCGTGGGTCGATCTTTTCTTCTTCGACGAAATAACGCAGCACTTTATACGCCCGGCCCATAGACAAGACCCAGTTGGAGACGAACTTGCTGTTCTTGGGGATCGGGCTGTTGTCCGTGTGCCCTTCGACGACGATACGATTGGGCATGTCGCGCAGGAACTCAGCTACTTCATGGAGCACTTCCCTGGAACGGTCATCCAAGTCGACGCCACCGGCGCCGAACATGATACCTTCGCGCAACGTGATCTTGATCTTCTCTTCCGTCATCTCCACGTCGGTGAATTCCTTCATGGATTTCGCGCCGCTGAATTTACTCTGCATCTCTTTAGCAAGCTCCTCTTCCTTCATGACCTTGGCCTTCCTGTCGGTAAGCTCCTTGTTCTCCTCGCCGCCAAAAGTCTTCTGCACTTCTGAAAGGCTCTCGATGAACGCCATGCCTTCTTCCGAGATGCTAAAAGAGAACATCAGCAAGAAGAACAGCATCATATAGCTCATCAAGTCGCCATAGGTGACCGCCCACAGCGCCCCCTTGTTGAGCTGATTCTCTAAGTCGTCATCATTGCCCGAATCGTTCATCAGCGGCATGTCATGTCGCCGCCTTTTGCTGCGAACCTTGAGCGCCCGCGCTCAATTCGCCGGAATCGAACTTGGCCCGCAGAAAAGATTCCAGATACATAGTGATCTGTGTCGGTATCTCGGAGGTGAAGAAGATCTTGAGCACGCCTTCAGCCACGATCTCTTTGACCATCGCTTCCTCAAGGGAACGCAGGCGCAGCTTGCCGGCGACCGGGACACAGACAAGGTTGGCGGCCAAGATGCCGAAAAATGCCGTGGACAAGGCGACCGCCATAGCCGACCCGACGTTCTTCGGGTTGGAGATGTTCTTTAATACCGTGACGATACCTATCAAGGTACCCACCAATCCGAACATCGGGAACAAGATCGACGCGGTGCGGAAGATGTTACCCGCCTCCGTATGGCGCGCCCTGATCTGACGTATCTTCTGCGACAGGATCTCGCGCGCCAATTTCTCATCGGAAGTGGTCAGACACGCGTCGATCGCCATCTGCAAGAAACCGTCATCACCGACGTCTTGACCGTCGCTTTCGATCGACATGTTACCGGTGCGCCTGGCTTTCTCCGACAATGCCGAGATCATACGGATCGCGGCTTCCGGACTCAATCCTTTAGGCTTTATCAACAGGCTCAAACCCGCTCGCAACGCCTGCAAGAACAGCGGCACCGGCGTATTGATCATGATGGCCGCTATCGTACCACCGACTACCAGGATGAACCCGTGCAGGTTCAAGAAAGCGCCCCAGCTCTTACTCTCAAAAAGTCCGTAGCTGACGACCGAGATGCCTATGATGAAACCGAATATAGTTGACCAATCCATGTCAATATCCTCTCATCCTCATCTTATTTCGGCAGCGACATCTCCGATAGCGGATGCCGTAGACCGCTCTCCGCGATGAGCTTCTGCGCCGCCTTCAAGATCTTATCCTGCGCCGAGAGGACTTTATCTTCCGGCGGCTTGCCCGTCATGCTCAAAAGTTCATTCAAAGTCTGGGCCGTACGCTTCGGCAATGAGCGCATGATCTTCTCTTTGAGATTCAGCGGCGTCAACGTATCGGCGATGGCGATGGTCAGATCCTGGATAGGGATCTTGGATAACAGGACGTTCAATTCCTGCTCCGTATAATACAGCAGATCCTCAAAAACCAAGACTCGCTTGCGGATATTACGATAAAGCTCGGCGTTCTGACGCTCCAGGGTCTTTAACATCTTCAAGCGTATCGACAGTGACGTAGCGTCGAGTACGCGCACGGTCTCTTCTTCGCCGCCAACCACGCCCAATATCCTTTTCTCAAGTTCGTCTTTGAGCCGCTGCATCACCTCCGGCTCGACATATTGCGGGTTCGACAGACTGGCTAATACCTGGCCCATTCTGTCTAACGGTAATCTACTTAAAAATGCACTCTTGGTATCCTCCGGTAGCTTGGCGACGACTAAAGCGATATGCGCCGGGTCTTCTTTGCCGATGAGATAAAACAGATCGGCAGCCTTGCTCACAGGTATGACGATCGCCTCGATATCTGGAAGCAGTTCCTTCTTTTTCTTTTCTTCTTCCGTAATGACCGGCGGCGGCAAATCCGGCCATGCCCGCGCCAAGATGGGGATCATGTCCTTGAGCCATTCGGGCAAGTCTATCTTGACCTCGTTGCGGCGATTTCTCAACGTAGCGAAAGCCGTGACCCAATTCTCCAAAACGCCGAAGAACGAACGCAGCGCCAAGAGGATGAAGAGCGTAGCCAACATCAGACCGATGAGAATCAAGATAGCGATGGTGGCCCATTTGAGTACAACGCTTAGGAATTCCGAGTTCTTAAACAGTTCCATGATGGGATTG
>JBBTGF010000022.1:0-1045 GCA_038041525.1 Elusimicrobiota bacterium
CAAGAAAACAAAGGGCGTACGGCCTAGGCCCGCGGGTTCCAATCGCAGGAGTCGTAGGATTCCGTACGCCCAAATCTTTGCCGCCTGAGTCATGATGGGCCCGCGGGTTCCAAGCGCAAGGTTTCCTTGGTTATTGCCAGACAGGGGAGCGAAAACAAAGGGCGTACGGCCTAGGCCCGCGGGTTCCAAGCCGCTTAGCTTTAGGTTGTCGTGCGCCCTGAGAGCGGAGGACGCGTAGTCAAGGCCCGCGGGTTCCAAGCCGTGAGTCTTTATGTGGCTACGCGTCCAAATCTTTGATTTTGCGAGTCGGCGAGATGACCGACTGGTTGGTCGGCTCAATAAAGAAGAGGGGCTGCCGCCAAGCTTTAGGGCCCGCGGGTTCCAAGCGCGAAGCAGACCTAAGCAAGAGGCGGCAAACCCCTCTTCTCTGATGATTCCGCAAAGTAGGCGGAATGACCTTATTTTAAGTATGTAGAGAAGGCGGGATGATTTCCAGTAGAAATACGAGAAAACGAAGACAAAGCGAAGATGTCCTACTTTTCCCGCATTTCCTATAGACTTTACAAGCTTCTCTTTCATTGGGCCTGCGGGTTCCTCCGGTTACTTGCCGGATTCCGTCAGGTTCCCTTAAAGAAGCGCGCTCTTAAGCGATATATGCGTTTTCAAGTAGCTATCAGGGGTTTAAGCTCGCAGGTGGGTCGAACATGCAAATGACGGTAGCATCATGTTCAAGGATGTGATCAGACATCCAAAATACAGGATGAACGATGTCAAGCTGTTCGAAGGGCTCAAGCATCATCCAGACTTAACTGGTTTGACGCGCGATTGGAACCCGCGGGCCCCTCTCCGTTTTAGCGAAGAGATTACCACCCTACCAGCAAGCTGGCAGGATGACCCTATTAGCGCCCTTCAGTTTCGCGCTGACATTTCAAGGTACCGTACGCAATGCGCACGGGCCCTAACAGGTCCTAGCCAGGCTTGCTTCGCCGGAGGATCCTATTCTAAATTATGGGCTTTCTTTTACAGGAAAGCCCCCTCGTCCGGG
>JBBTGF010000023.1:0-5236 GCA_038041525.1 Elusimicrobiota bacterium
TGAATCTGCAACATGTAATTTCGTCATTCCGGAACCTGCGAAGCAGGTATCCGGAATCCAGGTCCATGTTCGCTCGGCCCATGCCGGGTCTGGATTGCCGCTTTCGCGGCAATGACGTACAAGGAGCCTAATTTTGCTAAAGCATTACTTAAAATCAAACGGAAATCACCCACTTGGAAAGGAGAAGACCCAGATTTATTTCAGGAAACGGAATATTTTAACCTGGGGTAGGTAACGCTTAAAAAGACTGGCTGTGATACTGCAATCGTCAAACAAGATGTCCACGTCATCGTCTTGCGCGGTGATCACTTTGAAGATGAAGAGCTTGTGTGCCCAGTCAAGATCCTTGGGAAGCCGTTTGGGGTCAAGCTTGTCGGTCTCCGGGCTTAGGATCAGCTTGTCATAGGTGATGCCCCAATCTTTAAGCTCTTTAGTTGTAAGGGTTCTGGTTTCCGGACTGTCAGTCCGGCTAGTCACGATGATAACCTTATGACCGTCTCTCTTTAACGATGCGGTGAGCCAGCGGAAGAATCCAGGCGCTTCATCGATCGTTCCGTCAATGTCGATCTGAATGTTCATTTCAAACGCTCTTTAACTTAGGCAGTAACGACTCGAAGAAGTCCTTCGACCAGAGTTCGATGGCTGACGGGTCTTTAAGGAAGGGGGAGACGTCGTTTTTAGCGGCTGCGACATCGAGTGCGGCGAATTTCTCGCGCAGCAGTCCGAGTAAATCAGTTAGTTGTAGCTTCTCTGTGCCCCAGGCTCCGGATTGACGGAGGCGTTGTTCAAGGTGCTCCAAGCGTACAGGGATTTCGCGCGCTACATACCAGACGAGGTCGTAATAATCTCGACCTTTGACCCGGTTCTTCCATTTTCGTTGCAATACAGCGTGTAATTTTCCCGCGAACAGATCCGGCTGTTGATAGGCGTTGACCGCGAACGGTATGGGTTGCAACAGCGTTTTGGCTTGCGTCTGGAAACCGCCCGGAGGATCGGTGTCAACCTCGAACTTGATGGTTAAAAGCGAATCCTTGTGGATCTTGTCGGCGATCTGTCCGGGTGTCTTGATTTTGAGCAGATGCTCCTTGGTGCCGGCCTTGATGAACGCGGAATCGATGGCAGTGCTTCTGGTCCCGGCCTCGATGTCAACGGTGAATCCCATGCTGGCAAGCTCGGTCATAACGGCTTTAAGATACGGTTGCAGCGTGAAACTCTTCTGCGGTTTTAATAGTGAAAAGTCGATGTCTTGCGAGAAGCGGTCAAGCCCGTAGAGGATGCGCAGCGCCGTGCCGCCGTAGAAAGCGGCATGTTCGAAAAATTTGGCGCGCCAGAGCCCCAAGAGCGCGATCTCCTGGATGACCTCTTTGAGCGCGTTCTTATAATCGCGTGCGCTCACGCACTGATAGCGTCCGAGCATCGCCAAGATGGCGGGATTCATAGTGCCTCCGCGATACAAGCGATGTTCTTGTCGCGATAGTATCTATTGAGCAGATTCAAAGCTTCTTTGTCCAAACGCGGCCAGAGCTTTCTGTCGATGCGCAAGTCTGCGGTAAGGAATTTTCCTGCCTCTTCAATCCCTGATAAAGGGGGGATCTCGCTAAGCGCGACGTAGTCACAGAGCGCTTTCTCCGGCGAGGCCATCAGAACGCTGTGGTTCTCATCGATCTGTATCTGCTTGATGCCATGCGGATATTTTTCCATCGCCAGGTAACGATAGGTGAACCGGCCGATCGGGGTGTCGAACCCCTTGTCTCTTTTGGGCGTGACGCTGGTGAGCGTTTCGACCCGCTCGGGGATCAAGCCGTGATAGGCCAACGCGTATTCAAGCGAGATGCAGGAGGGGCCGTAGATCAGATTGGCGATGACTTCTTTGCAGACAGGCGCCTGATTGTATTGCGGTGCAAAGACATAGAGCCCCTTCTTCACCCGGGTGATGACCCCGCTTTTCATCAGCGTGCTGATCTTCTGTCGCGGTGCCGCATAATGCGACAAGGCGCTACTTAAGAGCGTGAAGTCGAACTCTTCACCGGAGATAGCTTTGCGCAGTCCAAAAGTGTCGATTCTATGCATATTCTATCCAGTATGTTAACTAAATCATAACATACAAGCATGAATATTACAATATCTATCCAGTAAGTAACGATAAAACTAACATACTGGATAAAATAATCCAAATGACTTAATCCCTGTAACTTCCTTTAGTTGTCCGGCGAATATAAGGTATGAAGCACTCGATAAATGACTCAAAAGGGAAAAATACGATGAAAGCCATGCACTTGTCCAAATCTTCGTTCGCTTCGGGTTTACAATGCGTCAAATTGCTCTGGTTGGGCAAGCACCGCCGCGACCTGAAAACCGAGCCGGATGACGCTACGAAGGCTATTTTTAGTGACGGCACGCAGGTGGGCAACTTGGCAAAAGAGCTCTATCCCGGCGGGGTCGAGATCGTTGCCGAGTATTACGAATATGGCAAAGCTTTGGCCCTTACCCAGATAGCGGCCGGCACCGACGCACCGGCGCTCTACGAGGCTGCGGCGAGCTTCGATGACATCTTCGTGCGTGCCGACATCCTCAAGCGCAATGCCAACGGGCATTGGGACTTGATCGAGGTGAAGCGCTCGACCCGTGAGAAAGCGGAGCATCTGCCTGATGTGGCTATCCAGGTTTATGTGCTCGATCGCAGTGGTTTTACTATCGACAACGCGTATCTGATGTTGGTGGACAACGCTTCAGCGGATCGCAACCCGAAGGACCCCAAGCCGCGATTCAAACTCATTGATATGACAGCCAAGGCCAAGGATTACGAGCCCAAACTGCCCGAGTTTATCACGAAGTTCAAGGGCGTGCTCGCCGGCGCCGAACCCAAGATCGCGGTGGGCGGGCAATGCGACTCGCCTTATCAATGCCCATTCAAGGAATACTGTGGAGAAATGAAATGAAAGATGCGATGCATTCAACGTTCAAGTCGATAAGGGATGGACACGTGCGACTTAGCAGTGAAGGTTGCTTGAGCTCACTTGATTGGCTCAATGGCCGGTATCGTCACATGAAAAAGGAATTAAAGGGAGAAGGGCAAAAGGTCCTGCTTGGCCGTTCCTTTTCGCTTGGAACGCAATTCCAGTACGAATTTGCTCGCAGGTTATTTTTAAATAATCCAGCAGTCACTTTGGTTTTAGTGGATCATCCGATCAGCATACCGGGACGCCGTCAACCGATATATCCGGACATCGTACTCATCCGGGATGGCAGACTTGTCGGCATCGTCGATGTCAAGATCGATCTTGGCTTTTTACATCTTGGACACTACGGCATAAAGGAAAACCGGGCAGGTTATCTATACAGCAAGGCTGATAATGAATTCATGTGGAGCTATTACGATCTGATCAAGGCGGGCAAATTCACTTATAAGGTCAGCCATGACAGGAATGGTCGCAAAAATCATAATGCACTACTCCGTGAGGTCGTTGTCGGCAAGGACATCAAACGTCTTGCCATCGTCGTCACGCAAATCAACCACCACGGGAAGCGTTCGTTATATGAGACGGCGGTCAAAGACGCGGATTTTGAACCTTTATTTTTGCTTAAAAGCTGTCACCCTAACGATGACCGCTATAGCGCGCAAGCAGCTCGGCGTGAATTCCTACTATCACATGCTGCCGGAGCGCTGGCCGGGTTCTATGGCATTTAAGGCGCCGGGCCTTGTCGCCATCGGTATTTACAGGAACGGAGGTTGACATGTCACTTAAAGAAGATATCTTGGAACAGCTTGCAGATGATTGGCTATTGAGTCGACCCGGAACGTTCACGAAACATAACATCAAATATCGTCCTGAAAAGGGTGATAAGGGTTATTCCTCGAAAAAAGACGCCACGCATTCGGATATCGACATTCTGGCGATCCACACTAAGGAACAGGGTGTCAAGAGAGTGAGCGTGATCGATTGTAAATCGTGGCAGGGTGGTTTTGATCCGAGCAAGTGGGCGGACGCCAGGAAGGAGATTTCAGGAAGACCTGCCTGGAAATCTTTCCGTGCCATATTGGATAAGAAATGGGCTGATGCGCTGGTCCGCGCGGTTAAAGCAGAGACGGGAAGCGGCAAGTTCACCTATCGCATAGTCGCCACGCTTGTCAAAGGCAAAGGCTTAGACGAGTTCGTCAGGAAAGCGCAGCGCATCATCGGCAATCCGGTGCAGATCATCGATCTCGAGGAAATCTATCATGAACTGCTTGAAAATCTTGATAGGCGAGGCGCTACGTTAGCAGTCTCACAGGTTGGCCGGTTGTTGCAGGTGATGAAGGCCGCCGGTCTGCTGCGTGCAGGTCGGCCCTGGTGCGGGACGGACATGTGGGAAAAGCGCTGTAAAGTCTGTAAGCAGTTCGGTCAAGCGCCACAGTGGGATGTGTGCAGGGATTGCTTGCTTGAGCGTATCATCAAAAATAACGCCTTGACTAGCTTGGTAAGCAAATATGTCAAAGAACATCACTGGACAGCCTCTGCATTGTTCTGGCATGGACAGTGTCCGTTCTGCCGGAAAAGTGAGCAATTCCACCTATCGAAAACCAGAGGCTTGTATTATTGCTTCGGTTGTCACGTTGGGGGCGATGTTTTCGAGTTAAAGCATAGACTTGACCTGCGCAAAGGCCAAAAATCCAGGTTCTTAGACGTCGTCGCTTCTTTGTGCCGGAGAGCCGGTCTTAAGCAGTGGGAATCAAGGTGACTGTCACCGGAACTCACAACAACAGCAATTTCAGAAGCTGGTTATTCGGCGATATGGAAAACGGAGCGAATACCCAGTAGGCTAACATGGACACCATGCCGGAAAATCTTTTAAGTATATCGTTGTCTTGGAATGACACACAGCCGCCGCCGGGCGCCGTCGCTTTGGGGCGATTCCATGGCGGCCGCCGCACCTTACTGCAGTGGCTTGAGACCCAGCTCGGTCTGCCGTTCACTTCTACATCGCAAGCCCTGCGCATTTTACACTACGCCAAACTCCTGCAAAGCAAAAAGCAGACCGCCTATTCCGATAGTCTTGCCGCCGACCTCTGGGGGACTAGCCGCAACCTGCTCGATCGCCGCGATGACCTGCGTTTGCTCGGTTGGGACGGCAAAGACAATAAAGACTTGCCGCCTCTGGTGCGTGATCTTGCAGCCATCGAGAAAGCGGGCGACCTATTGCTTGCCGGTGAGGCAGAGCGATTATCCGTCGTGCTCGCCGCGCTTGCGGCGGGTCA
>JBBTGF010000024.1:0-1749 GCA_038041525.1 Elusimicrobiota bacterium
AGCCGTATCAAAAAAATCTCGGGACTCTACAAAGGCCTCAAGCTTTTCACCACCTCGGTGCAGAATATCGACCGCATGGTTTCCTTTTACAAGGCCGCGGCCAGTTCCGGCTGCAGCCTGGTGCTCGACCTGTACGCGGCGTATGTTTTATGGTCACTCGATAAACAGACCTTACCCCAAGCGTCCAAGGATTGGGAAAAGGTGCGCGTGCTTTTCACCGACAGGTATGTCAGCCGGTTGAAGAGCACGCGTAATGACCGCATGATCGCAAGCTGCGAGAATAATAAGATCACGCAAGCCGAGATCAAGGCGAAACCGGGCCAGTTCATGCTGCTTTACAGACAATCCTCCATCAACGATATCGAGCAGATCGGTGATTTTAAGGATTCAGTCCTGATTTATTCGATGTGGGACGGCTACCGGAGAGAGCCTTCATTCCAAAAGACGCAGAACTTTCTTGATAAACACGGTATTGCCTTAGAAACCGCCCATACCAGTGGTCATGCGTCCGAAGCGGACTTGGGCCGCCTGGTCAAGGCGCTGCAACCCAAGACCCTCATCCCTATCCACACGCAAAGACCGCAGGATTACCAGCGGCTTTGGCCCCATGTCACTCGGCTTGACGACGGCAAAGAGTTCGTGATCCCCTAGTCCCCCGCTATTGGTTCACACGTGTCATTGCGAGGCCCGCAGGGCCGTGGCAATCTCGAAAGACCCAACGGGGCTCGTTGTGATTGCTTCGTCCCCTACCAGTAAGCTGGCAGGGTCCTCGCAATGACGACCGGTTATCCTCATAGCCCCAGCTTTTTCTTTAGCTTGGCGGTGTAGTCCAAGCTTTTTGCCGCGTCCATCTTCGCGATGTTCTTCAATTTCCACTGGACGGCCGGTAGCCTCTCGACGCCGTCGATCCCGAGAAGTGGCCAGTCGGGCTCTCCCTTTTTGACCGAAAGCAGGAACCGTTTTTCGGCGTTAGTCAGGTCCTTCTTAAGCTGTGCGATGAGCCGTTCCCGTGCGTCGATAAGCGCCTCATACGATACCGGCTCATCGGTCATTTCCTTGAACTCGGATTCGAAAGATTCACGCACGTCCTTGCGGGTTGGATCGATGACTTCGTGCATCGGACGGTCGTGGCTGATCAAATGAACCAGGAACCCCTTTCTGATCTCCGAAGTGAGCCCTGGGCCATCGAGCAGGATCTTGACGTCAAAAAGGTCTCGCGGATGCTGGCGATCGAGGGCGGCGCATATCTTGCCGCCGAAGAGCTCGGGCTCGGATAGAGTGCGGACCTTCACGGCGGCCTCGAAGGTCGCTCGCGCTTTTTTGGAAAGGTCGCGCGTCACCACGCTATGGATAGCGCCCCGGATCACGGTGTTAGGTTCGATTTTGACTTCAGTCGCAGGGGCGCGGACCACCAACTTGAGCACGAGGCCGCCGGACTTGCTTTCATGGACATTGAAGCCGGGAGAGGCCTTCACGATCGATCTCTTGATGCGCAAAAGAGCGTCGCTGATGTTTCCGAGCGATTGCGCGCGCGGCTCGATCGGCAGATAGGTGAGGTCAATATCCACGGAGAGCCGCGGCATGTCCCAGACGAAGAAATTGATCGCTGTCCCGCCCTTGAGGGCGAAGCTCTCTTCGGCGGCCACATGCGGCATCAGGCGTAACATCAGCCGCGCTTGATCGATAAATTCTTTTCTCATGGGCCTTCCCGGCCGGAAAATGCTGCAGGATTGGGCTCCACGGTTATCT
>JBBTGF010000025.1:0-2243 GCA_038041525.1 Elusimicrobiota bacterium
GATCTTCTTCATCGTATTGATGGGTTCGCTCTGGTCTATCGTGATCGCGACGGATAATGGAGTGCGCAATGTCCCGCCGATCTATGCGCAAGCGGCGCGCACTATGGGTTCGAAAGGATTACGCACTTGGCTGACGGTCATTGTTCCCGCGTCGTTGCCCTTCATCGTTTCCGGCATGAAACAGAGTTGGGCGTTCGCTTGGCGCTCGTTGATGGCAGCAGAGATTTATGTGACTGTGTTGACAGGTTTTGGACTAGGACACCTGCTACATTACGGCAGGGAGCTCCATGCCATGGATACGGTCGTTGGGGTGATGGCTGTCATCATCACGATCGGATTGCTCACTGACAAGGTAGTATTCTCTCCCTTCGAGAGGTTCATTCACCGCCGTTGGGGGACTGCGAGGAGTTGAGCGGACCCCGGTCTTTCAGGAGACCCCAGTTTCGATATCGTGCGCTTCGGATGCCGCAGTTTGAGCCTTGGCGTTCCAGATAGCGGCCATCACTAGCGCCGCGACTCCGACAGCTCCTAGGGCCAAGGAGCCTAAGAGCCAGCCGATGCCGCCGTGAGCGGCGAATTGGCTCAAACCGATGACCATGGCACCCGATGCAGCTATGCTACCGACTGTGCCGATACCCGCTTTATTCTCAAGGCTGGCAGCTTCTTTACGCTTTACTACAGCGCGAGCATGCGTGTACTTGGCAAAATCGTAGCTACAGTAGGAATCATCTTCTAAGCAATAGGCCGCAGGAGCGTTCTCTTGTTCGATCGTGACTACGGTTTGACCTTTATGGTCTTCCCACATCCTGAAGGTACGGTCAAAGATGTCGGCTACCTTGGTTGCGGGTTCATCTGTAGCGGTTAGGGCTTTTGCGTCAGGGGAGAAAATAACGATAAGTAATGTTAAGAATGCGATTGTTCTCATCGAGGGCCTCCGTGGGTCACATAGTGAGTATTACGCAAGGGCAGATGCAAACCCAGGGTCTAAAGTCCTATTTCTAATTGAGACTTGAGTCCTATATGATCAGCGCAACGCAGCGGTCCTGGCTACAAGATAGCCGGTCTTGCTTAAGCCCGATGTGATGCGTACGAGCAGTCTTGCCGAGAATTCCGAGCCTTCCGCAAGCGCGGTCAGGATACGATTGGAACCTACCGCGCGGTATTCGAGTAATGGCGGGTTCTGCCAATGTTCGAGGAAGTGGTTTTTGGGTGGCGCCCAACTAACCCCTCTGGCTTCAAGGAGCTTGAGGTGGACGGGAGAGGGCATTTGGGGAGATTCCAGGATAAGACGTTTAGGGGCGAGTTCGGTTTGGTAGAAGCTTTTGTTCACCCAGCGTCCTGTCAGGTCGACGGTGACACTGGCGCGTGCGGCGTTTTTTGGGTGCATGCCCCGGGTAATTTTTATCTTGTGGAGTTCGAAGGCGAGATCTTTGTCTTGCACCAAGCGTACGCCCTCGAAGTATTCCAATGGCGCGCGCATGAGCATGACGCTGTCAGCCAAGCAGGGCAACGCCGTTAGCAGCAGGCTGGCTACAATCACGACCGATCGTTGCGTCATATATTCTCCATGATTCTGCGCGTATTCGAAGATACGCGCCAGGGTCTGGCGTCCTAGACGTATTTAGGACTTTGGTTTAGATTATTTTTTCTTAGGCTTGACCAAGGAAACCAGGGCTGACAGTAAACCTTGCGGGATGAATTGGGTAAGGCGCGCTAGTAATACTAGCAAGCAGGGTAGGTCAAGGACAGATTTCTTCTTCTCTACGGCCTTGAGTATCTTAGCTGCGGCGCTTTCGGCGCTCATCAGCAGAGGGAATTTTCCACCGGGCCACATGGCAGTCTGCGTGGGCCCAAGATTGACCGTGGTGAATCCGATGCCGTCTTTGCCGTAGCGAGCTTCCAGGCACCCAAAGGCCATGCTCATGGCGGCTTTGCTTGAGGCGTAGCCGGCGCCGTGGTTGGCGCGCAGGTATGCTGACATCGATGAGATGGCCACGAAATGGCCGCTGCCGCGCTGTAAGAATCCGGGCAGGAGTAAGTCGACCCATTGCGTGGCGCCAAAAAGATTGGTCTCGTATTGTTTTCTAAAAGCGGCATGGTCGAACTGTGGGGTGAGGTCATGGATATTGATGCCCGCGTTCAAGATAGCCACGTCGGGTAAGAATCCGGCTTGCCGCATCGTCTCCCAGGCAGCTTTCACTTGCAGTGGGTCGCCTGTATCGCAGACGCTGAAGCGGATGCTC
>JBBTGF010000026.1:0-2691 GCA_038041525.1 Elusimicrobiota bacterium
ATCTTGTTTGTGTCCGACCTTGCCTGTGATTATTGGCGCCGTGGGACGGTGATGATGTTCAAAGTGCGCGTCAAGATCTTGGGCGCGCTGTGCTTGCCGATGGCATTGATCTTGGTGCAGAACGATCTTTCGAGTGCGATCAGTTTTATCTTCATCACCATGGCCTATGTCTGGGCCATGGGACTGTTGGGCAGCGGCGCATTCATCTGGCTTTTCACTTATGGCTTGCTTTTGTTCACGTTCCTTCTGGGCCATATCGTCGCTGGTCTTAATATCGCCGATGCGGGTGAACTGGCAGGGTGGTTCAAGCGCATGGGTTTTGGCCCGGGTTTCACGCTACCCATGGCGTTGGCTTGGTTCGGCATATTGACCGTCATCTGTTCGTTCATCTATCAGATGCTCAAGGGTCTTTTCATCTTGCCTAAGAGTACGAACTGGTTCTGGGCGGTGCTACTTTCATTGACCGTCTGGAGCGTGATGTTGTTCTCCTGGGGCGCTACCAAGGGGCTCAAGACGTATCAGAAGAACCGTCTGGTGAGTTTCTTGATCCCTAAAGCCGACCCTTTGGGTTCTGGTTACAATATCGCGCAATCCAAGATCGCTATCGGCTCCGGGGGCTTGCTCGGCAGAGGTTACAAGCAAGGCAGTCAGACGGCTTTGGGTTTCTTGCCCGAGCGGCATACGGATTTCGCATTCTCGGCTTTAAGCGAAGAGATGGGTTTTATCGGCGGCGCCACGGCCTTGGGCCTGCTGGGGATGTTGTTCTGGCGTTTGAGTCTGTTCGCCAAGTCGGCGCGTGATGATTTCGGGAAATTGGTGGGCGTTGGATTTTTGGGATTATGGGCTGGTGAGGTCAGTATCAATCTGGCGTGCGCTATGGGACTCTTTCCGGTCATGGGCATCGGTATGCCGTTCTTGTCGTACGGAGGCAGCCGCACGGTGATGACGTTCATCGAGGTGGGTATCCTGCTGTCGATATCGAGGAGTTTTTATGTCTATAAGTGAGGCCGGGGTCATGGACGGGTCTATCGCCGGAGCCGTCGACTTGGCGGCATCCGAGTCGCTTAGGCCCTCACAGTATTCCGGCTGCGAGATCGGTTCGACCGCCGAGCGCGCACAAGGAAGCGTGGAGCCGCGTTTAGCCTTAGTCTGGCCGATGCCCTATCATCGAGCCGTCCGTGACAAGGCGTTGACTTGGGTCTATGACGCCTTGGCCAATGAGTTTGCAGGCGTCTGCGAGCGTGTGCTGTGTCCTGAAGATGACATGGTGGCGGCGCTTAAAGCGCGTGGCGTCAGTGAGCCGTGGTTTTCGCTCGAGAGTAAGCGCCAGCTCGATGCGTTCGATCATTTCATCGTCAGGAAGAGTCCGGAGGCGCTCGCCAGTGGACTCATCGCAGCCCTTAGCGAGAAAGCCGCGGGCAAGCCCGTCTGGGAGTTGACCGATGACGTCTTCGAGCGCCGCGACCTGGGATTCATCGATGCACTCAAAACTAAGGGACTTTTCGGCAAATCGATGAGGAGCCGGCCTCCTTTATTGCATTATCGCGGGGATGAGGGGTTGCGTTTTGAGCCGACCGACCCGCACATGTCTTTGGCCAAGGCGCTCAATCTGCGCTTGCGTTTCAAACGCTGGGGCTGGTCGCGTTTCGTCTCGCATCTTGAGCAGATCCAAGTCATCAAGAATGCCTTGGTGCTCTCGGGACTCAAGGCCATCACTGTCAACTCGGGTAAACGCCAGAAAGTGAAAGTGAGTTTTGGTCCGGCTGTCAGTGTCGGTTGGGAATCCGATTGTGAATATGCCGATGTGACGCTCTGTCAGAGCTGTCCTATCGAAGAAGTGCAGAGCCGCTTGGCGATGGTCCTGCCGTATGGCTATGCTTTGGAATCCGTCAAACGGATCCCTTTGCATTTTCCCAGCCTGGAGGAATCGGTCAACCGTGTCGATTTCGTGGTGCGCGACGAAGCCCGACGGCCCGAGAGTTTCTGGGAACCGCTCGCCGCCTGGGCCGGCGAAGGCGACGGCTTGTCGCGCCGTTATGAGTTCTGCAAGGAGAAGCCGGGCAAGAAGACCGATGTCATCAATCTAGCCGACGTCGTGGCAGCGGTCAAGATATCGCCATCCGATGACGGCGCCACGACCATCGGATTATCTATGCGCTTTGGACCCAATAAGAACCTCAAGCCCGAGAGGATCTTTGAGACCGTGCTCGGTATGCAGCAGAAAGACGTCAGGGTGGGTCTTAAGATCCGCCGCACCGCGCTGGGTTTAGAGACCGCGCCGGGAAGATTCCGATATTTGTGAGGTGAATTATCATGGCTAAGATGGAGATCATCGCTAACATAACGGCGCAAGAGACGCGCATCGCATTGCTCGAAGACGGCCGCTTGGCCGAGTTCATGAACGAGCGCAGTTCTTCCAACGACCAATTCTTGGTAGGCAACATCTACGCGGGCAAAGTAGCCAATGTGCTTCCCGGTATGGACGCCGCGTTCGTCAATATCGGTTGCGAGAAGAACGCTTATCTCTATATCACCGACGTCTTGCCTGTCGACCGAGCCAAGCCGATCGACAAGATATTGAAGAAAGACCAGAACGTCATCGTGCAGGTCATCAAAGACACCATCGGCACCAAGGGCATGAAGATCACTTTGAACACCACGCTGCCCGGCCGCTATATGGTGTTGACCCCG
>JBBTGF010000027.1:0-4550 GCA_038041525.1 Elusimicrobiota bacterium
GCGGGCGAGCACCCGCGCCGGAGACGTGTCCGGGGCCAGCGCGGCGTTCGCGCAGTCGGCCTATGCGCTAGCTTACGCTTTGGTCTATGGCGCCGCGGCGCTGGCTTTGGCGTCGGTGTTGTTTTCGCGCAAAGAAGTACGGGCATGAACGCTCTTTCGGTCCTATTTCTCTCTATCCCATTAGCGGCGCTTGTCACGATCAATACGCTCATCGCTAGCTTCCATCAGGATAGATATCTTGAGGACTTGCCGCAGATCTTTGAGGTCTCATCCGGCCAGACCGGCGGTACTAGGGACTTGGTATTGACGAGTCTAGGCATGCGCGCCCTGGCCAGCGACCTGGCGTTCCTTGACGTCCTGGTTTATTACGGTTCGCGGCCCAATGAGGCGGATGCCCATGAATGGGAGCACGCTTCGGGGTGGGGTAGTGATACGCGTATGTATGTCGATCTCTATGCGCTGGGCCGACGCATCGTCGGGCTTGACCCGTTCTTCCGTTCGGCGATCCTCTACGCCGCCAATTCCCTGGCGTTCAACGAAGGGCGCAATGCGCAAGCGATATCGTTACTCAAGGAAGCCATGGTCAAAGACGGCGGCTATTGGCCTTATGCGCTGAATCTCTCCGCCATCGCTTACAAGGATACCGGCGAGTTCGCTAGATTGATCGAGCCTATCGAAGAGATGCGTTCCTATCCGGAATGCCCTGACATGTTGAAGAACATCTTAGGCAACATCTACATCAAGACCGGCAGGTTTGCCGAAGCGCTCGGTGTGTTCTCCGAGATCGCGGCGTCAGGCAAGGATGAAGAATATCGGAAACTGGCGCAGGAAAAAGTCGGATATCTAAGGGGTTTACGACGCGAACGCCCACATTAAGCGACATCGCTTCGCTCGTGCGGCCGATGGCGCAAAGAGTCTTGCGGCCGGCGAACATAACCTATCTCGCGGCGTTCACCGCTTTGAGCGTCAGTGTCGGGTTGGGCGTCTGGAACGGTTTTGATTTCTGGAGCATGCTTGCGTTGCAAAAGCCTGCTACTAAAGCGTTGGATTGCCTCGCTTCCAGCGTCAGCGTCTTGGGTTCCCCCGAATTCACCGGTATATCGATGGCGGTGGCGGCGCTTTATGCATGGTACAGATTCGGACTGCACGCGGCGTTTGGGATCGTTGCCGCGATGTCTGTAGGCACCGCCATCGAGATCGCGGGTAAGCAGTGGGTCTCTCAAGCCTTCATTCCGCCGGAATTGCACAGGTCATGCGGTGGTTTTAGCGGACTCGTGTATATGCATTTGCCGATGCTGAATTCCTATCCGAGCGGACACATGTTCAGGTTCGCTTTTATAGCGCTACTGGCGGCCCGCTTTTTGACGGAAGGTAAGCACAAGAGGATGGGCGCTAATTTCGCCGCGGCGCTCATCATCGCCTGTGTTGTGATGGCTCTCACCCGCGTCTATATCGGTGATCATTGGGCCAGTGATGTCATCGGCGCTTTATTGCTGGCGCATCTTACGGTCTTATGGGTCCCAAAATTATCTAATTAAGCCATGTGCGGCATCGTGGGCGTCCTTGACTTTGACGGTAAACCCGTAGACGTCGCGCTTTTGACCGCGATGCGTGAGAGTATGGCGCATCGGGGCCCTGATGATTCGGGGCTCTTCATCAATCCTGCCCGTGATTTGGGTCTTGGGTTCCGGCGGCTTTCCATCCTTGATATAAGCGCGGCGGGCCATCAGCCTATGGGCGCCGCGCATGGCCGTTTTGCTATCGTGTTCAATGGCGAGATTTATAATTTCCTCGAATTGCGCAAGGAGTTGGAAACGCAAGGCAGTGTTTTCGTCTCCCGCAGCGATACGGAGGTCTTATTGGAGCTTTACGCCAAGCAGGGACCTGCCATGCTGGGAAAATTGCGCGGCATGTTCGCCTTCGCCATCTGGGATGAGCGTGAGAAGTCGTTGTTCCTGGCCCGTGACCGGGTCGGCAAAAAGCCGCTTTATTGGACCAAGGTCGGCAATATCTTCATTTTTGCTTCCGAGATCAAGGCCATCGTCAGGCATCCGGCAGTGCCCAGGCGTGTCGATGAGGAAGCGCTTTATCATTATTTGAGTTTCTACGCGGTGCCGGCGCCTAAGACGTTGTTTGCCGATATCTTTAAACTGCCTTGTGGACACATGATGAAGCTGTCGAAGCATGGCGCGGTGAAAGTCGAGGAATATTGGGATCCCATCGACGCGGCGAAGCCGCAGATAGTCAAAGACCCCCGTGAACTTTCGCAAGGCGTATTGGAGCGGCTGCGTGAATCGATACGTTATCGCATGATAAGCGACGTCCCGTTCGGCGTCTTCCTTTCCGGTGGCCTGGATTCGACGGCCAATGTGGCCTTGATGTCCGGACTCATGGACAGGCCCGTGCAGACTTTCTCCGTGGGTTATGACGACCATAAGCGCTATAGCGAGCTTGCATGGGCGCGCCGCGTGGCCAAAGAATATAAGACGGACCATCATGAGGTCATCCTGACGGATAAAGATTTCGTCTCATTCCTGCCCGAACTCATCTTCCACCAGGATGAGCCCATCGCTGACCCTGTATGCGTGCCCGTGCACGCGGTCTCGAAGCTGGCCCGTCAGCATGGCGTGACTGTCTGTCAGGTGGGGGAAGGCTCTGATGAGCTTTTTTGTGGCTACCCTTCGTGGTTGGAGATGCGCCGGCTTTATGACCTACAGGGTTCTTCTCTGTTGCGTATGGCCGCGCGCGCGGTGTTGCCGGCTATTGAAGCGGGCGCCAATGCCATTGGGCGCGGTTTTTGGCGCATGGAGCGGTACCGGCGCATGGCCAGGGGGGAAGAGATATTCTGGACCGGTTCGGAGGCTTTTAGTGAGACGGCCAAGCGCCGATTACTCTCGGCGCGTATGCGTGAAAAGTTCAAGGATCATTCAAGTTTTGAAGTCATCGAGCCCTATCTTAAGCGCTTTAAAGAGCGTAGCCACTTCCAGGATCCGTTACAGTGGATGGCTTATATCGACTTAAAGATCAGATTGCCGGATATCTTATTGATGCGTGTCGATAAGATGAGCATGGCGAATTCGGTGGAGACGCGCGCACCGTTCCTCGATCATCGTTTCATCGAGTTCGTTCTGGGTATCGACCCGAGCCTGCGTACCCCGGGAGGCGTCACCAAGGGTTTGCTTAAACAGAGCCTGCGCGGCGTAGTGGCCAATGACATCATCGACCGGCCGAAGCAAGGCTTCGCGGTACCGGTCAACGAATGGTTTTGGCAGGCGTTGGGTCCCGCTGCGCGTGACGCGATGGATTCGCTGGCTCGCGACAGCGACCAATTCGACGCCGGGCAATTACGCCTTTGGACGGAAAGAGGGAACGTTTTGAGTTGGGTGTTGATGAACTATGCCCTGTGGCATAAGCGCTGGATCGCGTCATGACGAGCGGCCCGGGTGACGTCACTGGCAAGACCAGGGAGTTCTGGGACACTAATCCTTGCGGGTCGCTGACGAGCGCGTATCCAAGAGGGACGCGCGAATTCTTCGAGGAAGTCGCGCGGCGCCGTTACCAGGAAGAGACCTATATCGAAGATTTCGCTAGATTCCAAGAACATGCCGGCGAACGGATGCTCGAGATCGGCGTCGGCGCGGGTTCGGATGCAAGCCGTTTCGCGGCGGCGGGCGCGCGTTATTTCGCGGCGGACCTCTCCGGCGGGAGCTTGCGCATGACTAAAGACCGCTTCGCGCTCTTCGGGCTCAAGGGTGGGTTCGTTAACGCCAGCGCCACAGAGCTACCCTACGCGACAGGGGTGTTTGACACGGTGTATTGCCATGGCGTCTTGCATCATATCCCGGATGCCCGGGCGGTTTGCCGGGAGGTTGCGCGCGTGCTTAAACCCGGCGGCAAGTTTTTTGTCGCGGTGTATCATAAGCATTCTTTGGCGTATTATTGGAACATCCTCATCATCAATGGGCTACTTAAGGGTAAGATCTGGCGCAAACCCATACCCCAGCTCATCGCTGATTTCACGGATGGGGAGGGGAATCCATACGCGCTGCTCTATACCAGAGAGAGTCTCACCGGACTTCTGCGTGATTGCGGTTTGCAGGTCGCTGGCACGCGTACATATTACGTATCACACAATCTTTTGTTCGCACCCTTGGGTAAGTATGTGCGCCGCAGCCGGTTGCCAGCTTTTCTTGTCAGTATCTTAGAATCCCTCGCTAAACGCTGGGGCTGGATGTTGACGACCGTGGCGCAAAAACCGCAGTAAGGCTAGTCTCGCGCATTCGTTTCTTAATATTGAACTATGCCGGTAAATATGGCTGGACTATGTAAAACGTGGGCCCGGCGCGACTCGAACGCGCGACCACCCGATTAAAAGTCGGATGCTCTACCAGCTGAGCTACGGGCCCGCTGTATCTATTTTAATAGATGTAGAGGGTCCTGTTCTCGCATTCTTGTTTAAAAAATTCGCTATCTTGTCTGCATGCGGCTATATCTTCGTATGTTACTACTAGCTGTGTCCGTGGCGTGTTCGAGTGTCCATGCCGGTGAGG
>JBBTGF010000028.1:0-9815 GCA_038041525.1 Elusimicrobiota bacterium
GTAATTCCATAGTTCCAAGGACACTCGCTCAATCCCACAGCCCCGCAACTGATTTGTCCTGTTAAGCTATCTTGGTGCCCCGTGGGATCAAGTTTATCCTTGCCGCAGTCTACGCTTTGCTGCTTTTAACCCCATCCGCCTTTGCGCACCGCGCCGGGCAAGACAAACAAGGCTGTCACCACGACCGTAAACAGGGCGACTACCATTGCCACAAGGGTCCTCTCGAGGGCCGCACATTCAAGTCAAAAGAAGAGGCCTTGGAAGCGCTTGCCGATGAGCAGGGCGCCCCGCCGGTCCGTCCACAAGCCTCGAAAGCCATAACCAGCACCCAGGCAGAGACGGCCTCGGTAGTGCGCGTGGTCGATGGCGACACCATCGTACTCACCGACGGCAGAAAAGTACGCCTGATCGGTGTCGATACCCCGGAGCTCCATCACCCCAAGAAACCGGTGCAATATTTCGCCAAAGAAGCCCGGGATTTCGTCAGTGACTTAGTTTTAGGCAAAACCATCGGCCTCGCCTTCGATCCGGCCAATATCTATGTCAAACACACGGACAAGTACGGCCGTCTGTTGGCCTACATCGTCCTGCCAGACGGCGATCTCTTGAACGTCAAGCTAATCCGCGAAGGCTACGGCCATGCCTACACCCGGTTCCCGTTCCGGTATTTGGAGGAGCATAGAACCCTAGAGCGGGAAGCAAGGGAGCAGAAGCGGGGGCTGTGGAAGTGAAACCAAATGAATCAAGTGACTGTCCCCGGAACTCCACACCCACTATAACTCTCATGGTGTCTTAAGAAAAACCCCCGATATGCTCTGCGCCGGGATATGCGCGTGCGCATGTTCTAAAATGAAATCGGAAAATGCCTACGCTTGATACTGACATGCGCCAGCGGCTGCTTGCCGTGGCCGGGACCGTTGCCGATACCTACCTACAAGTCGATATCACCGCCCAAACGCTAGCCCTCGTCGAGCAAGCCGACATCGCAAAGACCTACCCGGTATCGACCTCGAAGTTCGGCGCCGGCAACCAAGAAGGATCGTTTAAGACCCCCTTGGGGATCCATCGCATCACCGAAAAGATCGGCGCCGGCCTGCCGCCGGGCCGCATCCTTAAGAGTAGGAAGGACACAGGGCAAGACTGGGATAAGACGGTATCGGAGCAGAACCTCATCTTAAGCAGGATCTTAAGACTCGAAGGGCTCGAACCCGGGGTCAACAGCGGGCCGCGGATCGATTCCCACCAACGCTACATCTACATCCACGGGACCAACCAGGAACATCTCATCGGCACACCCGCGTCGCATGGCTGCGTCGTGATGAAAAACGCCGATATCCTCGATCTATTCGACCGGGTCACAGAGGGCGCCATTGTCATTATCAGTTAACCACATCGTCTACAACCGCTTGCATTTCGCCGGCATCTTGGGCTCGGGGATGAGCGCGATCGCGCAATATCTTTGCCGCGCCGGGCTTAAAATCTCCGGCTCCGACCGGCTCATCGATGACGACGCCACCCAACGGACTCGCTCGGCGCTGGTTTCGGCAGGATGCCGCATCCACCCACAGGACGGCTCGGGCGTGACGCTGGAAATGGAAGCGCTAGTGGTCTCCACCGCCATCGAAGAGAACAACTCGGATATCGTCAACGCCCGCGCCCTGGGTATCCCCATCCTGCACCGCGCAGACGTCTTAGCCGCCATCGTCGCCACCAAACGCACGGTCGCGGTCACAGGTACCAGCGGCAAATCGACCGTGACCGCGCTTATCTTCCATCTACTGCGCGCCTGCGGGAAAGACCCGTCCCTGATCACCGGCGCCGGCCTTAATTCGCTATCGGGCAACGGCGCCTTGGGCAACTCTTTCAACGGCGCCTCCGACCTGCTCGTCATCGAAGCCGACGAGAGCGACGGCAGCCTGGTCAAATACAAACCCTTCATCAGCGTATTCTTAAACGCCTCCAAAGACCATAAACCGGTCGACGTGACTTTGGGATATTTCCAGACTTTGGCCCGGCGCTCGGCCCATGTGTTCGTCAGCCATGAGGATGCGTCGCTGCGCGCCTTGACCGCAGCCAAGACCTTCGGACTGGCCAAAGAGGCTGACTTCCATCCGGATAAGCTCGAGGCCAATAGAGAATCAGTGACGCTCATCAAAGACAAGACCCGGTTCACCCTGCCTTTCCCTGGAAAACACAACGCACAGAACCTCTTAGCGGCCCTGCAGGTGTGCCGCTTCCTCGGCTGCCAGGACACGACATCAAGCGACGCGACGCGCAGTTATAAAGGTATCGAACGCCGCTGGGACCGCATCGAGACCGCCAAGGGCATCACGGTCATCGACGATTACGCGCACAATCCCGAGAAGATCGCCGCGGTATTGACGACCGTTCAGGATATCTCCCCAAGAGTCATCGCCGTGTTCCAGCCCCATGGTTTCGGTCCCACCAGGTTCCTCTTAGACGACTATATCGCCACTTTCAACCGGATGATGCGGCCCGATGACGTCCTTTACCTGCTACCCATCTATTACGCGGGCGGCACCGCGGCCAAGGATGTCTCCTCTGACGACATCGCGGCAGGCCTGACTGCCGGAAAAACCACGGTACTGACTCCCCGTGCGCGCGACATGACCCCCGCGCTCATCGCCGCCGCAGCCCGGCCGGGCGACATCGTCATCTCCATGGGCGCCCGGGACCCCTCTTTGCCCGGATTCGCCAAGAGCATCGCCCGAGCTATCGACGCAAAGGCCTAAAAAATCACTCACGCCAAAGGCCAAGGAAAACGATAAAATAGTCCTATGGAACCAACGATGAAAGATGTCAATATGGACCCCGCCAATCTGTGGCAGGAAGAAGCGTATACGGACCGCAAGCTTGGCACTATCCGCCGTTTGTCACCCGTCAGGTCTGACGGCTCGCCGGATGCTTCACGCAAACCCGTTTTTGTCGGAGAGACCGCGCTGATGACCCCCGGGGGCTCGCTGCCTTTGAGCTTCGAGATCCCCGCCAGCAACCTGCATGAAGCCGCGGCTTTATACGGCAACGCACTGCAGAAGGCTTTCGCGCAAGCCATGGAAGAAGTGCAAAAGATGCGCCGGCAGTCCGCTTCCCAGATCGTCATCCCCAATGCCGGCGCCGCCGCGGCGCTCTCGGGCGGCGGTCCGCTTCCCGGTAACGGAAAGATCCATCTTCGATGAACGCACCCACGACCGCTCCCCAGGCTCCCGCGGTTCTAGATATCCGGGAAAAAGGCGCTCCGCTCAACGGACAGCCGCAGGTCTTAGACACCCGGCTTTTCATGCAACTGCTCGCCTTCTCGGATTGCTCGGATGCCACAGCGCTCATCACGCTACTTAAAAACGAGAAGGTCCCCTGCGTCCTTTATCAGGACTTAAGCGATCCTTGCGGCGTCGGCCTCTTGACCTACAGCGAAGACCCCGACTTCTTCACCTCTAGATTAAGGAAAGTATTGGCTAAGCCGCCTTTCAAGGACCTAATCTTCAAACCCGAATTCACCATGCTGGGACGCACCTACTCCAGCGGCTACGAAGCCGACCTTAAAGACTGGCTTCTGGCACGCTCACCGCGCCTAGCCTCGGACCCACAGAACCGCTGGGCCATCTGGTACCCGCTACGGCGCTCGGGCGCTTTCGCGAAATTGAGCGCCCAAGAACAGTCCGCTATCCTGCGGGAACACGGCGCCATCGGCCGCAGTTTCGGTGAGGCGGGTTTCGCGCACGACATCCGCCTAGCCTGCTTCGGACTCGACACTAATGACAATGATTTCGTCATCGGCCTCTTAGGCAAGGATCTCCATCCGCTCTCGGCAACCGTACAAGCCATGCGTAAGACACAGCAGACCTCTTCCTACGTGGATAACCTGGGCCCCTTCTTCATCGGTCGCGCCATCTTCCAAAATCCGGCCTGACCGTCAAATGCTATAAGGTTATATGCCGTTCACCAAGCTCGGTCTACACCACGATCTAGTCGAGGCAATCAAGGCCATGGGGTTCACGGAACCGACCCCCATCCAACGCGAAGCCATCCCTATCGCCATCGAGGGTCATGACCTGCTCGGTTGCGCGCAGACAGGCAGCGGCAAGACCGCGGCTTTCGCGCTCCCCGCTTTAAACCGCCTGCTTAAACACAAAGGCAACAGCCCGCGCATCCTCATCCTGGTCCCCACCCGGGAGCTGGCTACGCAGGTCGAATCCGTTTTCCTCGAATGCGGGCGCTTCACCCATGTCAAGACCGTCGTCATCATCGGTGGCGCGGGGTTCTTCGGACAAAAGAAAGCGGTCTCCAAGGGCGCCGAGGTCGTCGTCGCTACCCCCGGACGATTGCTCGACCATCTCGACAACGGCAGTTTCCGCTTAGACAAGGTGGAGATGTTGGTCTTAGACGAAGCCGACAGGATGCTCGATATGGGCTTCATCCCCGATGTTAGAAACATCATCGGCAGGTTGCCCAAAGAACGCCAAACCATGCTCTTCTCAGCCACGTTGAACTCGGACATCGAGCGCATCGCATCCTTCGCCCTAAGACACCCCAAACGCGTGGAGATTTCGCGACCCGCGTCGACGCCTGATAGCATCAGCCAGATCATCTATCCTATCAGCCAAGACCAGAAATCCGATTTTCTTTTAGCGCTGATGCGCGCCATCCAGATGCGCTCCGTGCTCATCTTCTGCCGCACCAAACGCGGCGCCGACCGGCTCTCCCGGCGGCTGATCATGGAGAACATGTCAGTAGGTGTATTGCACGCCGACAAGACGCAGAGCCAGCGCACCGCGGCCATGGACTTGTTCCGCCGCGGTAAGACCCAGATCTTGGTAGCCACCGATATCGCCGCGCGCGGCATCGACGTGCATGACATCAGCCACGTCATCAACTACGACGTGCCGCAACACGCGCAAGATTATGTGCACCGCGTGGGCCGCACCGCGCGCGCCTATAAAGTCGGCGACGCCATCATGCTCATGGACCATGCGGAGCAATCCTACGTCACCATGATCGAGCGCTTCGTAGGCATCACCTTCCCGCGCGCCCTGCTACCCAATTTTCCCTATAAAGTCGTCCCGCAGTTGGCCCCTTCAAAACCCAGGACTCTGGTCGCCTTCCGTTCCGGCCGCCGTTTCGGCGGCACTTTCCGCGGCCGCCGCTGATAAATCCTTTCGACCGAATTACTATAGTTTTGACATGTCTAGGCTCGCGCCTATCGTGGTCATATTTACCTTAACGGCAGCCGCCTATGGTGAGACCTTGACCTGGCAGGACTGTGTCCGAGAGGCCCAAACGAACAACCCGCGTATCAGCGAAGCGCGGGAGGCGCTGCGCCGTTCGCAAGCGCAATTCTACGGCAGTTTGAGCCCCTTCCTGCCCGCTGTCACGGCGGGTGCGAGCGCCTCGCGATCTAAGGATTCCTTGAGAAGCTATGGCCTTGATTTAAGCGCGCGCCAGAACCTCTTCGCCGGAGGCGGCGACTTAGCCGACGTCAACTCGGCCCGCTCCGGGACCACCGCGGCACAAGCGGACTTGGACGCCGCTTTAGCCAGCGTCGGTTACGACCTGCGCTCGTCTTTCTCACGGTTGCTCTACGCCGAGCAACAACTAGACTTATCTCAAGATATCGCACTGCGCCGCAAAGAGAACGTCCGCTTAGTGGGCCTGCGCTATGACGCGGGACGCGAACATAAGGGCTCCTACCTGCGCAGCCGCGCCGCCTGGCGGCAAGCGGACTTCGAGGTGGCGCAAGCCAAACGCGCGCTGCGCGTCGCAGAGCGTAGTTTAAACGTCGTCCTCGGCAGGTCACTTTTCACAGTCATCAAGGCCACCGGGACATTGAGCGCGGACCAACCACAAGCAACCCCGGACGTGGAGGCCCTAGCGGTCAACACCCCCGCTTATCGCCGACAACTTGCGCAGCACCGCTCGGCAAAAGCCGCGCTGGCTAAAGCCAGGAGCGCATTTTATCCGGACATCTCCGCTTCCGCTTCCACGGGCCGCCGCGGTAACGATTGGCCCCCGCAGACAGACCACTGGTCAGCCGGACTATCCGCATCGCTGCCCCTGTTCTCGGGCGGCCGAGATTATTTCACCGTCAAGAGCGCGGATGCCGGACTGGGCAGCGCACAAGCGGCGCTCAAAGAAACCCTCAATGAAGAGTTGCTGACCTTGGAAGACGCTTTCGCCGCCTATCAAGACGCTTTCGAGCGCACCCAGGTACAAGACGATTTTTTAGAAGCGGCCAAGGTCCGCTCCGAGATAGCCCGCGGCCAATACACCAGCGGCCTACTCTCTTTCGAGGACTGGGACCTGATCGAGAACGACCTGATTGCCAATCAAAAATCCTGGCTCGCCGCGCGACGCGAGGCCGTCATCGCGCAAGCCGCGTGGCTGAAAGCCCAAGGTGAAGGACCATTACAATGATGAAGAAGAAAATGACTTATCTCATCTTAGCGGTGATCGTCGCCGGCGTCGGTGTGATCTTGACCTTGCGTTCCAACGCCAAAAAGGGCAAGGCTGAATTGCGCGAAGAAACGGCCACGATGGGTGCCATCAAGGTCACGGTCTTAGCCACCGGGATAGCCCAACCGCAGAACCGCGTCGAGATCAAGCCGCCCATCGCCGGGCGCGCCGATGAGATCTTAGTCAAAGAAGGCGACAAAGTGGTCAAAGGCCAGATCCTGGCGCGCATGAGTTCGCTGGAACGCGCCGCCTTGCTCGACGCGGCGCGCGCCAAAGGTCCCGAAGAACTCGAACATTGGGAATCACTCTACAAACCGACCCCGCTAGTGGCGCCTTTAAACGGCATCATCATCGCCCGCTCCATCGAACCCGGCCAGACCGTCACCTCGCAGGAAGCGGTGCTGGTGATGTCTGACCGCCTCATCGTCAAAGCCCAAGTGGATGAAACAGACATCGGCTCTATCCACGTCGGCCAAGAGGCCACACTTTCTTTGGATGCCTACGCGTCGCATATCCTACCCGCCAAGGTCGGACACGTCGCCTACGAAGCCAAGACCGTCAGCAACGTCACCATCTACGAGGTCGACGTCGTGCCCGGCAGCGTCCCGGATTTCATGCGTAGCGGTATGACGGCCAACGTGGAGTTCCTGGTGGCCCGCAAAAACGACATCCTCACTTTACCCGCCGAAGCGGTCCTCTACAAAGATGGCCGCACTTTGGTCATGCGTCCGAAGACCAACGGCAACGGCCGCAACAAAGGATTCGATCTGACCGAGATCGCGATCGGCATCACCGACGGCAAGACCATCGAAGTCCTCTCCGGTCTGGCCGCCGCTGACACGGTTTTAGTCAAACGACTGGAGTCGGGTCAACGGCGCCAACAAGCCAGCAGCCCCTTCATGCCCTCGATGGGCAGGGGCCGTGGCGCCAACAACGCCCCACGCACGGGTGGTAGCGCCACGCGTCAATGAACCAAGCATGATCACGGTCAAGAACATCCGTAAGACCTATCAATTAGGCGGCGCCGCCGTGCCTGCCTTGCGCGGCGTGTCTTTGACCATCGAACAAGGCGAGTTCGTCGCCATCATGGGTCCTTCGGGTTCAGGAAAATCGACTTTGATGCACATCCTCGGCCTGCTCGATGTGCCTGATTCAGGCGCCTATACCCTCTCCGGCAACGACACTTCCAAACTCTCGGAAGACGGGCTCGCCGCGCTGCGCGGCAGGGCCATCGGCTTCGTCTTCCAACAGTTCAACCTGCTCGCCCGCACGAGCGCCTTGGAAAACGTCGCCTTACCGCTACTCTACACGCCCGAAGGCGCCGACCCGGACGCCCCGAAAAGACTGCTCGAAGAAGTCGGCCTGCAAGGCAGGATGTAGCACCGCCCCAACGAACTCTCCGGCGGCCAGCAACAGCGCGTCGCCATCGCGCGCGCCCTGATCAACGCGCCGCAGATCATCTTAGCCGACGAACCCACGGGCAACTTGGACAGTCATAGCGAAAAAGAGATCATGGATATCCTGCAAAGATTGAACGCGCAAGGCATCACGGTCATCTTAGTCACCCACGAGCCGGAGATCGCGGCCTACGCCCGACGCGTCATCCGCATGAAAGACGGCATGATCCAATCCGACGAGACGAACGCGAAAGACCCGGGCGACGCCGCGACAACCAAGACAAAAATCAGGACCAAAACCTTGCAGACCCCGGCACCGGGCGCACTCATCGGCATCAAAGGCATGAGCGAGCACTTCCGGCAAGCCTCTCGGGCGCTCTCGGCCAACAAGGTCCGCACCGGGCTCTCGATGCTCGGCATCTTGATCGGTGTGGCCGCAGTCATCGCCATGCTCGCTTTAGGCACGGGAGCCAAACGCGCCGTGGAAGAAAGTCTTTCATCATTAGGATCGAACCTCTTGACCGTGCGCCCAGGCTCGCGACGCTCCCATGGCGTGGCTTTAGACGCCGGCGCCGTGACCCGCCTGACACTGGAAGACAGCCGACAGATCGCTTCCTCGGTCGCCGGGGTCAAGAAGGTCGCCCCCTCCGTATCCGGCCGCGCCCAGGTCGTATCCGGCAACAAGAACTGGAGCACCCAAGTCATAGGCACCACGCCGGATTACGCGTCGATGCGCGCCTCCGAGCCTACTATCGGACGCTTCTTCACAAAAGAAGAAGACCGGCAACGCGCGCGTGTCGTGGTCCTAGGCATGACCCCGGTGCGGGAACTCTTCGGCGACGCCAATCCCATCGGCGAGACTATCAAGATCAACAAGGTCAACTTCCTCGTCATCGGCGTACTGCCGGAGAAGGGCGCCAACAGTTGGCGCGACCAAGACGACATCGTGCTGATGCCGGTAGCGACCGCCATGCGCCGCCTGTTAGGCAAGGAATTCATCGACTCTATCGACGTGGAGATCACCTCACCTGAAGAGATCCCGCAAGCCCAGGATGATATCTCCGAGCTCATCATCCGCAACCATCGCTTAGGCGACGCGCAGAAAGACAGTTTCGAGATCCGCAACTTAGCCGAGCTGCAAGCCGCGCTGACGGCTACGAGCCAGACCATGTCACTGCTCTTAGCTTCCATCGCCGCCATCTCGCTACTCGTCGGCGGCATCGGCATCATGAACATCATGCTGGTCTCGGTCACCGAACGCACGCGCGAGATCGGATTGCGCAAGGCCCTGGGCGCGCGGCGTAAAGATATCCTGGCGCAATTCCTCATCGAATCGGTGGTGGTGAGCGCCTCCGGCGGCCTGATCGGCATATTCCTAGGCTGGCTCATCACCTTGATCATGGCGCGCGCGGCAGGCTGGACCGCGGCCGTCTCCCCGCAGGCCGTAGTGCTGGCTTTCACCTTCTCGGCCGGCGCCGGCGTCGTCTTCGGGCTCTGGCCGGCCAAACAAGCGTCCGCCCTAAAACCCATCGACGCCCTGCGCTACGAGTGATAAAAGGTTAAGCTATAATCACCGATCGCCTAACAGCGATTCCGTGGACTTTGAACCCAAGACTCAAAGCATCCCACGGTCGTTTTCTAAGGAGGAATCAACATGGCCTATACGGCACAAAACTACGACAGACTGCTAGGTATGGAGGGGTTTTCCGAGAATCTACTCAAGAACCACTTCACCTTGTACCAAGGTTACATCACCAACACCAACAAGGTATCCGACCGCTTAGACGCCATCGCCAAAGGCGGCGATATGGCCACGGCCGAATACATGGAACTCAAACGCCGTTTCGGCTGGGAATTCGACGGCATGCGTCTGCATGAATTCTACTTCGACAACCTCGTCAAAGGCGGCAAACCGCTCGCCGGCCAGAAGGATATCGCGGCCAAACTGGC
>JBBTGF010000029.1:0-5134 GCA_038041525.1 Elusimicrobiota bacterium
GCATCCTGCTGCTGACGTACCTGCAAGGGCCGACCTTTGGCATCGACTTCGATGAACACCGCGCCATCGGCGCCCGCGAGGTTAGCCTCGAAGACCTTCTCTAAACCATAACGGCCGACCCAGGAATCATAACGATACCCACGGGAACGCAACCGCTCATACTCGGCGCGAGAGGTGATCTTGGTAAGGAATCCTAAGACATGCGAGAACGCTTCGTTGTAAGGATAATGACGCAGCGATTCCGTCGCCAAGAAGAACTCCGGGAACTTGCCTTCGACCTCCATGAAACGGAAAGCCGCGCGCGGCGATACTTGAGAGAGCATCAGCACCGTCTTCTTCTGGATGATGGCGTCCCGCACCTTCGAAAGGAACCCGACCTCCTCGGTGCCTATGAGCATAGCGACATGACGGCTCTTGTCGGCGATGTCTTCTTGGCTTAAACGTGGGTTGAAATACATGTTGAACACGCCGGAATTGGTAGCCATAGGCACGCCTTTAGCATCCAATATCAACCCCCTGGGCGCCTGACGATAGAAGATCTGGAAGCGATTGCGTTCCGCCTGGATACGATAATCTTTTCCCATGACTACCTGCATATAGAACAGACGCGAACCCAGCAGGAACAACAACACTGATACCAAGGCCCTAAGCCAGACTACTCTCTCGAAGATATCGTTCACGATGAGTAACCCCTGACTCCCAAGAGCCTTTTGAGTAACGGCAAAGCGAACGGGCCCAAGACCCCTGCCTGTAGAACGAAAGCCACTGCTCTGCCGATGGTCAAGGGTCCCGCCGCCAGATTACACGTGGTTGAAAACAGCATCCCCAATAATGACCCGCTGATCTGGCTGACGATGATGGCGCCGACTGTCAGCAACGCGCCGATCGCCGGATTGTCACCATCGGCGCGCCCATGGAAGATCTTGCCGGAGAGGTACCCCAGCCAAAGGTAGACTAGCGGCGTCAAACCATAGATGCCCGCAGGACCCATCAGCGCCATCTCCTCACAGAAACCTGCCAACGTCCCCCAAAGCAGACCCGTCATCGGTCCGAAAAGGAAACCAACGAAAGTCACCAGCCAAGCCAAAGGCTGCGGAGAGAACCACAGGATCAAAGAATCGCCGGAAGCGAAATAGATGGTCTCTAGCACCAGCACGGCCGCCAACAACATGACGAGCTTGAACCACCTCATCTGCGCGTCCCTGCTTCCTGGTGCTTACTCACCACAACGACTTCCTCGACTTTGCTTAGGTTGAAATAGGGCTTAAGATAGGCGCGGGCGAAGAGTTCATCAGGCGAAGGCGCCAAGACTCGATCGATGACGCCTACGGCGATACCGGCCGGCGCGATCCAGCTCGAACCTGCGGTCACCACTACGTCACCGCGCTGCGCTTGCGAATCCTTGGGCAGATACTCGATGACGACCTCACCAGGATGCCCGACCCCGCGCATCAGCGCAATCTCTCCGGTACGCTCGATGGCGACTGTGACCGAATAATCCGCCCCGGTGAGCATCTCCATGCATTTAAACCCGCCGATCTCCTGCTCGGCGGGCAACATCTTACCAGCGAGCACAAAATTATCGAGCTGCGGATAGAACTGCAGCACTGCACCCTGCGTCGGCAACTCCGCCCCCTGGGCGCCCCGCAGGCAAGCGATAGACGCCCAATTCTTTTGGCCAGCCGGCCTATAGCTCACCGCAGCAAGACTGAAATCCAGACCTTTGATCTGCTGCAAAGCCGGGACCCGGGAAGCCATGACATCGAGGCTCGCGTCATGCCCCGCCTCATTCTGCTCTACTAGCGCTGCCAACGATTCAAGATGGCCCTGTTTGACGGACTCCCTTAACGCACCGAGCTCTTCACGCGCAGTAAAAAGGTCGTGCCATGAACTACTGATCTTGGAGGCGTGCTTAGAGGCGTCCAGAAATGCATTGGCTGTCGGATTGATCAGATAGAAGACGACTTTCCTGACAGCATAGACAGTGGGTCCGATCGGCAAAGCAGCCAGGATGATGCATGCCAAAGTAAGTACTGCAGCTAAAATAAAATCTTTGCTCATAGGCTTAAACGCCCAAGAGGGGAAGCGACTCCTGTTACTACTACGCCGCTAAAAAGGTCCGCTTACGGACCGCATCGAACCGCTCAAGCTGTTCTAAGAACTTGCCGGTCCCTAATACCACACAATCAAGAGGTTCGGGGGTCAAATGCACGGGCAGATCGGTCTCCCGTGAGACCAATTCCGGCAAACCCCTCAACAACGAACCCCCTCCGGCCAGGACAAGCCCTCGGTCAACCAAGTCGGCCGCCAGCTCCGCCGGCGCCTCTTCCAAAGCGCTCTTGATAGTATCGACGATCGTCTTGACAGGCACCAATAGCGCCTGCCTGATCTCCTCTGAAGTGATCATGATCGTCCTTGGCAATCCTGTGACCTGGTCACGCCCTTTGACTTCCATGGTCTTTTCTTCCTCGAGTGGGAACACTGAACCGATATTGATCTTGACGTCTTCCGACGTCGTCTCACCGATCAAAAGGTTATAGCGCTTGCGGAAATATACCATGATCGCCTCGTTCATCTCGTCACCGGCGATGTCGATGGATTTAGAGACCACCATGCCCCCCATCGATATAATGGCGACTTCCGTCGTCCCGCCGCCGATATCGACGATCATATTAGCCGACGGGTCCTCGATAGGCAAGTCCGCTCCGATGGCTGCGGCCATAGGTTCTTCGATCAGATAGACCTCACGCGCTCCGGCTTGCTGCGCCGAATCGCGGACCGCGCGGCGCTCTACCTCGGTGATCCTGGCCGGGATACCGATAACGACGCGTGGATGCAATAAACTCTTCCTATCATGCACCTTACGGATGAAATGCCTGATCATCATCTGCGTCACTTCAAAATCAGCGATGACGCCGTTACGTAGAGGCCTGATAGCGACGATGTTGGCAGGGGTCTTGCCTAGCATGCGTTTCGCTTCCGTGCCTATAGCGAGACATTGCTTCGTCGTCCTTTCGATAGCGACGACCGAAGGTTCGCGCAAAACGATGCCTTGGTTCTTTACATAAACGAGCGTGTTGGCCGTCCCCAGATCGATACCCATGTCATTGGAGAACAACCCTAAGAAAAAATTGAACATATAAAGCTACTGCTTCATTATGTCATTATTTAAAGGCAAAGCAATAAAGAGGCTACTGCTTAATTGACGAGCTCGACGCGCGCGATGGCAGCCATGTCAACTTTTCTTGGCGCTAACGCCACGACACGCACACAGCCACCCTTCCTCTCTGCGTAACGAGGCAGGATCACAGAAAGCAACTTCTTGCACGCATCCAGACCATTGGGAGCCAGCCAACGCGTCGCTTCCCGCGCGCGATTGACCACATTGTCGTTACGTTTAAGGCTACCGATCATACGATCGGTATAGACCTTGAGCTCTTTGGCCCGGGCATGCGTCGTCGAGATCTTCTCGTAATGGACAAGGTTGGTGGCCAATTGCCGCAACATCATCTTCCGGTGAGCCGGTCTTAATCCCAGCTTTCATGCGCCATAAGACTTGATCATAAATCACCAACCTGATACATGCCGCTAAGGCTATATCTTCATCCCTAGCGTCAAACCCATCTCTTTGACTTTCTCTTTGACTTCGACCAAGGATTTGTCGCCAAAATTCTTATACGCCATCAACTCATCCTCGGTCTTGCGGACCAAGTCGTGCACCACTCTGATGTGCGCCACCTTCAGACAATTAAGGGTCCTCGGCGTCAATTCCAAAGTCTCGATCGAGGCCTTGAGGAATTCCTGGATCTTGGGATCTTTAAGCAGCCGGGAATAGTCGTTGCCTTTGGTCTTGCCGATCTCCTCTGTGACGTCATGCACGGGGGTGGCATCAGAATCGTTCGCTACGCCATCTTTCTTGAGCGTACCTTCACCGGATAACGCAAGAGAGAAATTATCGGTCAAGCTCGAAAGGATCTTAAGACTCCGCAACAATGCTTCAGCAGGCGTCGCCGAACCATCAGTCCAGACATCCAAAGTCAACCTGTCATAATCGGTGATATGACCGACGCGGGCGCTCTCCACTTCATAATTGACCTTCACTACGGGCGAGAAGATCGCATCAGTGGCGATATATCCGGCGGCGCGGCCCTCACGCTTGTTAGTGTCGCTGGAAAGATAACCTCGACCCCTCGACACTTCGATCTCAAAATCGACTTTGGTGCCAGCTTCAAGATTGGCGATGACGAGATCTTTGTTCAAGATCTCCACATCAGCCGTCTGCCTGATGGCGCTGGCTTTCATCGGGCCCGCTTTATCCCACTCCAGATACAGCGTCTCGGGTCCTTGAGAGAAGATTTTCAGCCGCAGTCTCTTGAGATTCAAGATCACATGCAAGACGTCTTCTTTGACGCCACGGATATTGGAATATTCATGACGCACGCCGCCGATCTTGACTGCGGTAACGGCGGCGCCCTCCAAGCTCGAGAGCAAGATACGCCGCAACGAATTGCCGACTGTGTGACCCCAGCCACGCTCCAGCGGCTCCGCTACGAAGCGGCCATAAGACCCAGTGAGCGTCTCTTTTTCAAAAGCGACTTTCGTAGGAAACACCAACTCTGTTGTATTTAAAACTGCGGTTTCTGCCATTTATTCCTCCAGTGATTCTTGAGCTACTCTTAACGTTTGGAATAGAACTCGACGACGTATTGGTCGGAGATCGGAAACGTGAACTCGGACGCCTCGGGCGCACGTGCAATGAGTACTGCGCCGTTATCACCCGCTGTCATCCAGCTAGGCAAAGCCGCGCCCCTGCGCTCGAAGCCCTGCTTCGCGAGATTGACATAGAAATTATCCTTGAGCGCCGCTTTCATCTCGATACGGTCACCTTTGGAAACGATGAACGAAGGACTCTTCACTCTTCTGCCATTGACCGAGACATGTCCATGACTCACCAACTGGCGCGCAAAGCGCGGGCTGGTAGCCCAGCCTGCTTTTTTGACTACGCTGTCTAAGCGCATCTCCAAAAGCCGCAGCATACTCTCACCGGTACGTCCAGGTAGCCGGTTGGCCTCTTTGTAATATCGCACCATCTGCGCTTCCATGATACCCACCATCTTTCGCAGACGTTGCTTTT
>JBBTGF010000030.1:0-851 GCA_038041525.1 Elusimicrobiota bacterium
ATAGTCAAAGACATCTATACGGATTAAATCAAGGACTTTTCTAAAGCTGATGACTTCTTCGTAATTGCCCAGGTTCGAACCCTTCAATACGCCGAGGCAAGCCCCCGCGAGCGTCAGCAGGGTTTTAAGGCCAGGGTGTTGGGCATGTTCATCACGGGTCCAGCGGCGCATGAGGTTGATAATCAACCCATCGAGCAGTGGCAGACCTGCGATTATGCCTGCTGCTGTCAGGGTGCGCGTTTGGCTGGCATGATGGTAGATGTAATCCGTCGCATGCGTTGCTTGCGCCCAATATTTTGTGGCCCAATCCAAGGCAAAAGCGGCCGCAGCCGACAGGGTCACGATACGCGTGTCGGTCGTCAATAGTAACAAGGCACGGTCAAGCAGTTCCTTGGAGGCGCGCCGGATCGTTTTATTGAGTAGATGAGTGACCGCCCCAAAGGTCAGGATCATCCCTAGAGTGACAAGTCCTGGCGTGAGATAGTGAGCGCTGGCCGTTAGGTCGGCGCTATGCGCTATTCGCGGTGAGAGCGTAGCCGCGCCGAAGATGAGGAAGGGCAGGATCATCGGCAGCTTGGCGGGCGTCCTGGGCTTCGGGCTGTTGGCTTTTAGCGCCCGGTACGGGTCGTCGGCCAAGTCGATGAGATAGAGGGCCGCCGGTAGATTGGCTTTGAATGCTTCCTCGATCATCTTTGGGCCCGGATAGAAGCCACCCTCGTATTGTGTCCTTGGAGAGAGTTCGGTGGTGAACGCGAAGATCTTTTTTTCCGCGTACGCCCAGTCCGTCAGTTCGCCTGAGACTAGATAGAGGTCGCTGGATTGTTGCGGTTTATAGCCGTTCCATTTCGCCA
>JBBTGF010000030.1:861-1272 GCA_038041525.1 Elusimicrobiota bacterium
GGTTTTGCCCATGGTCTCGAAGACCTGCCTGTCTCTAAGATTGGGGAGTGGCTCATAGGTGTATCCCGGTGGCCAAAGGATGAGTTCGCTGAAGCTGTGGTAGCTCATTAAAATCTTGATATTGGGTTTTGAGTCGATAAAATCTCGTATACGTTGCGTTTCAGGCTCGGAAAAGGGCCCCTCGCCTCTAAAAGTATCGCTGTTAGGGTAGGGAGAAGATCCTTCCTTCCCCCATTGATAGCCGTAATTGCGGTTCAAGTCGACGCCTTTAGAACCATCGGAGTTCGATGAACGGTTTTTGCGCCACATGCGATAACTGCCGTCTTCGTAGTCGTATTCGGCGCCATCAGGATTCATCATTGGTGTGATGTAGATGTCTTTGTTGGCGAGCATGGTGTCGATCTCGGGCTT
>JBBTGF010000031.1:0-5339 GCA_038041525.1 Elusimicrobiota bacterium
TCCTGAAAAGACTTTCGTTGTTCCTGATACCATCACTATGGCAAGGCTTCGCCGCACTCATCACTTTGCCGCTCTACACCTATATCCTCGGTCCCGCGGAATTCGGAGCTTTCGCGCTGATCGCCTCGATGACAGGCATCGCGACAGCCGTCATCACGTCAGGCTGGCTTTTCCTGCTAAGCAGCGACTACCTGAAGATATCCCAGCAAGAACGCGGGCGTCTGGCGTCAACCATCGTCATCCTAGGGCTCTGCCAGGGACTCCTATTAAGCGCCCTATACCTCCTGACGCTACCCTACATGCAACGACTCTGGCCAGAGATCGCGGCAGCGCCCAGACTGGCTCTATACCTGGCTATCGCCGAGATGCTTCTGGGCCTGCCCTGGGCGGCGGCGCTCACTATCCTCGTCCTGGAGAACCGGGCCGCGTCTTACGCGCTGATCATGACTGCCAAGTCGCTTTTAGGCATCACAGCGACCCTGTTCGCTCTCTACATCTTAAGATCGGGAATGCTGGCGCTGTTTGTCGGCGCCGCCCTGTCGGCGGCGGCAAGCTGCGCGGGCGCCATATGGGTATTACGCGGATATATCGGCTCTCTACCAAGCTGGCGTTGGGCACGCGAAGCTCTGCGCCTGACGCTCACCGCGTCACCCGTCAATCTGCTGGAATCATTGCATGTCATCAGTGAACGCTTCCTGTTGACAAGCACACTGGGACTCTCACAATTGGGCATCTATAGCCACTCTCAACAATACCGCCAGCTTGCCAACATGCCGGTCGGCGCCCTGCAAAAGAGTATGCAATCGACCCTGCTGGCCGAAGCGCGTGAACCCCGACTCGATTTCAATAAAACCAGACAAGCATGGGAGCCAGCCTACTTGGCCTTGACCATAGCGGGAATATGCCTAGCGACCTGCGGTCAAGATGTGATACGGCTCATCACGCATGACAAATTCACCGCCGCCGCGCCCTGGGCGGCGCTATGGATGGCCTACCTGCTCATCCAAAACAGCGCACAGGCCCAGATGGGACTGCTCTATGCCAATAAAAATGACCGGCTGCGCCTCAAGATCATGGCGACATCGATGTCACTGGGGATCGCGGCTTTGTTCTTAGCGATACCAAGATGGGGGATAGCAGGGGCCGTGATCTGCGCTTTCCTGCAACAGATACTCATCCGCTCCTGGCTCCATCTTAGTACCGGCAAGCATTACGACCTACCACGGACGAATGCCTGGATAATATCAGGGACCGCTCTGATCGTCCTAGCGCTCATCGCCACCGCTTTGACGCAACCCTGGGGCCTTGCGGGAAGGGTCATGACTATGTCATCGCTGCTGACGCTTTGCGTCTGGCCAGGACTGCGACACATCAAGGATCTCATAAAAACTCTCAAATAAATTTATTTTGTATATTTAAATTCCATGGCTAACACTGGATGCGTAGTCTGGTTCACGGGCCTGCCCAGCAGCGGCAAGACCACTCTGGCCAACTTGCTGGCGGCTAGCCTCAAAGACGCCGAAGTCCCACACCGCATCCTCGATGGCGACGAAGTGCGCCTACGCCTGACCAAAGACCTCGGCTTCTCTAGAAAGGACCGGGATGAGAACATCTCACGCATCAGCTATGTCGCCAAACTGCTATCGGAAGTCGGCGCTATCGCCATCACGGCGGCCATCTCACCCTATCGGCAAGCCCGGGACGCGGCGCGCGCCGAAACTAAGAATTTCATCGAAGTCTATGTCCGTTGCGACGTCAAAATCTGCATCAAACGCGACGTCAAAGGTCTCTACGCCAAGGCGCTGGATGGCAGCATCGGCAATTTTACCGGCGTATCCGACCCCTACGAGGAACCCTTGCATCCCGACGTCATCGTCGAGACCGACAAAGAATCACCTCAACAAAGTCTCGCTATAATACTCGACAAGCTGCGCGGATCCGGTTTGCTTCCGGTTGCGGACGCTGCGGCGGACCGCCAATACGCCAGCGACACGGCCATAGTCACGAAGCTCAAAACTCTGGGCTATATCGGTTAACGCGATGTCGGCAATCCCTCATGGCGGCAGACTCGTCAATCGGCTCCTGGCGCCCACACCGGCACAAGAGATCATCGACAACGCCCGCTCCCTGGCAACCTACGAACTGACCCACGAGAAGCTGCGCCTGACGGAAAACATCGCTTTCGGGGCCTTGAGCCCGCTGCGAGGATTCATGGGTAAAAAAGACCTGATGAGCGTACTGGCCACCATGCGCTTAAGCGACATGACGCCATGGCCCATCCCCATCACTCTTGACTGCGCAGCGCCAGCCGCCGCCAGATACAAAGAAGGCGCGCAAGTACTCTTGACCTATCAAGGCGAACCGGTCGCCACGCTTGAGCTTGAGGAAAAATTCGAAATAGACACCGGCTACTTCTGCAGCCAAGTATTCGCGACCCAAGACCCGGCGCATCCGGGCGTAGCCGCCGCAAAAGCACGCGGACCTGTCATGTTAAGCGGCCCCATCAGCCTGTTGAAAGAGACTCCGAGCCCGTTCGCGGCGAGAAGACTCCATCCCGCCGAGACGCGCGCGCTCTTTACCATCAAAGGCTGGAACACGGTCACTGCGTTTCAGACCAGGAACGTCCCACATAACGGCCATGAATTCGTGCAGAAGATCGGATTGTCCATGACCGACGCCATCTTCATCCATCCCGTGGTCGGTCTCAAGAAGAGCGGCGACTTCGAGGACCAGACCATCATCGACTGCTATGAAGAGCTGTTCAAAGATTATTTCCCGCAGGACCATGCGGCGCTGGCCGTGCTGCACTATGACATGTTCTATGCCGGACCGCGAGAAGCGCTATTGCACGCCATCATCCGCAAAAACTACGGTTGCACACATTTCATCGTAGGCCGCGACCATGCCGGTGTAGGTAATTACTATGGACCGTATGCAGCTCAAGATATCTTCGCTAGCTTCCCGGATCTTGGCATACAAGCGATCGCTATCAGGGAGGTCTACCATTGCAAGAGATGCGGGACCATGACAACCGACAAGCTCTGCCCACACTCTGGCGACGACCTACTCTCTATCAGCGCCACCTTGATACGCAAACATTTGAGTGACGACTCGCCCATGCCCAACCATCTCATGCGTCCGGAGATCGCTCGCATCCTGCGCGCTGCGTCACGGCCGATCCGATGCGCTTAAACCCGCCCGCCGTCTTTGAGTCCACGACGAGCGCCTCGCCATCATGAAGATCCTCGGCATCTTTGGCGCCGGCAGGAACGGCAGCACGTTGTTACAGCGTCTGCTCGACAGCTCACCGGACGTCTGGATGCATCCGATAGATACCAACTACGTGTCGATCTTCAACGACCTGGCGCACTTCGGATACGCCCGGCCCAGGACCACGCGCAACGCGACCTTGGAACCGCTGCGGTATATCGACGAACGCTTACCCTACGGCGTCCTCGCCGGATACTACGCATATCACGATACCGAGATACATCGCAACTTTGCTGACGCACTCGATACGGCTGCCAACGCCATGGAGCGGCTTGCGCAACGCGCAGATTTCGCCATCGCTGATTTTCTACCGGAATTATTACGCGCCAGTCGGCAAGCCTATGACCGCAGAGATATGGCGCCGGGATGGTTCGCCTTCAAGAGCACGGAAGTCGGTTACATCGACTATTATCAGCGATTATTTCCGGAGATGAAGTTCCTGCACATCATCAGAGACCCGCTCGATAACTACAGGTCGCTTAAACGCACGATGCTACGCATCCGTCGGCCGTTCTATTACTTAGGCGACAGCGCCATCGAGGTCTTCCTCGAAAAGCGCTGGTTAGCGCACGCCACGCACGCATTGCGATTCCTGCAAGATACGCCTTCCCGTCACTACCTCATCAAATATGAGGACCTCATTAAAGATCCGACGGCCGCAATCAGGGGCTTTTGTGCTTGGATCGCCATCGCAACGCCACTCGCCGGGGGCGCCCGCCAGACCGTCTTGGGCGGTAAGCAGATCGAGAAGCTGCAGCCCAACTCTAGCGGCTCGGCAGCGCCATCACCGCAGACCGTATCTGCCGACATCGCCAAGGAACTCGGTTACCAGGAAGTCGCCGCGCCTTACGAGATCGCCTTAATCGACCTGCGGACAGCCGCGTGGCGCCGACGGCTAGGCTACACGACCCAAGATCGCGGCGCATGCGCGGGACTTCCCCTGGGATTCTTATTGCCGTCGTCCGAAGATCTTCGCAGCATCGGCAATCCTCTAAGATTCGCCTTCCATCACTTCCAACGTGCGCGCTATGCGGCCAGCATACTTTTAGGCATACGGAAAAACGTAATTTAATATACTTAAAATTCAAATCCTAACCAGGGGAAACTCATCGACTACGCTATAGCGATAAATACCCCACGAAAGGAGAGAATAATGAGCATAAAAATGATCGATGATATTTTCCGAACTTTAAACGTAGTCGAGCGCTTGCTTGAACAAAAGGACTCCAAGGGTTTAGCTTGGGATCTGCGAATCAACGTGATTTGGAGTATATTCCGGGCGTTTGACGCGGGACGCTTTCAATTAAGGCCTGTGAACATAGAGCGGGTTTTAAACGACCTCCGCGATTTAACCGCTTACATCGAAGAATGCCCTTTAACCTTCCCGGCTGAGAAAAAAATCGCCGTAAAAATCACGCAGAAAATATTCGCGCCGAAAAGAGACCGGGACATGCAGATCCTTTATGGTTTGGCTTGGGCCCAACTTTCGCCTGAAGAATATCGAGATGCCGCCGATCTGCTAGCGCGGCGGCTGTTAAACAGCAATCAAAATATCTCCTTTTTTAAAGGGGCCAAATGCCTGGATTTGGCTACCGGAATCGGCCGGTGGGCTTTGGCTATGGTGCAACTTGGCGCCCGCCAGGTCGTGGCCACCGACTTCAGCGAAACATGCCTTGAAGAAGCCCACAGAAGACTTGACGGACTCGTGGAGAGCAAGCGCATCCGATTGATCCATGGCAATCTTTACAAATTACCATCCACGATGAATTCAGCTTTTGATTTCGTTTGCGCCAATGGCGTCATCCATCATTTGCCCGATCCGGCGGGAGGCATCGAGAGGGTCTATCGCTGCACTAAAAAGGGCGGCCGCGCTTTTATTTTTGTGTTCACCAAAAACGACGCCCCCTGGTGGCCCGCTGTGGAGATCATGCGTCGCCTGGCCGCTACGGTGCCGCTACACTACGCCCACAAGATATTAAAATTCTACGCTATCCCCGGAAGTAAGATTTTCAACGTTTTGGATTACTCCTATACTCCGATCCAACACAAATTCGACCGATCGTGGGTCG
>JBBTGF010000032.1:0-2956 GCA_038041525.1 Elusimicrobiota bacterium
GCGACGCGAGCGGTGCGTGACACGCTCCCCTCGCTTGTCTGCCGGCAGGGTCGCTAAATGCGTGGTCGTGGCGGTCTCGACTGTCGCGGATGCTCCGGACTCCTGGTTCGATGTGAAGTTCGAGATGCCGCTTAAGCTCAAGGCTGATGAGGCCGGCGCTCTGCAAGCCATGTCGTACATGGGGCATTTCGGATTATCTTGGGATCGCTTGGCCGGAGTCGTGTCTATGAGTCGGGAGCGTGGCGCTGCCGGTACGCGGGCATATTTACATGAGCAGACCGACAGAAAAGGTTATCTTGAGACTTCTTGTGAGATTTTCCCCTTACGCTGTTTTGACATCGCTCCCGTGGCCGGTTCGGCCGTAGCTTTGGTGATGGCTGCAGAGAGTGCCGACCAAGATATAAGGAAGCCTGCCTGGGTGCGCGGCAGCGGCGCGGCGCAGGAGCGTGGCGCTATCGGGCAGCGGCGGCTTTGGGAGGCTCCGGCTTTGCGCGCGGCCGCCAAGCAGGCGTATACCCAAGCCAGGATCACTGATGCACTCAAAGAGATATCTTGTTTCGAGATTTCCGATTATTATTCGCCGCAGGCGGGATTGTGGTGTGAAGCGCTTGGATTAGCTCCTTCCAGTAAGGGTTTGATGCTTTTTGAGCGTGACAATAAGACGTTGCCTCCGGGAACAGTGATCGATCCTTCGGGAGGTTGCCTTTGCGGTTATGCTTTGGGCGTCGGCGGTTTGGCCCGCTTGGCCGAAGCCAGCCGTTGGGTGCAGGGACGCGGCGCGGGGCAGGAAGCCCCTTGCGCTAAAGCGTTGGCGCATAGTCAATCGGGTCTTTGCGGCCAAAGCCATTGGGTTTTCATTTTGGGCGCATAACGCGCGTTTCTTTTGTCATTCTGAGCGTAGCGAAGAATCTACGAGGAAACCTGAAAGATCCTTCGCTTCGCTCAGGATGACAGAGGATGTTTAGAATGATATGAGAATCTTTTGGGCGTTTTCCAATATGATTAAATGATTCTGTCATTATGACCATTGACAATGTGGCGGTGATCGGCGCGGGGACGATGGGCAATGGTATCGCCCATGTCTTTGCCGTGGCGGGTTATAAGGTCATGCTTATCGACAGCAAGCCCGGCGCAACCGAGAAGGCGCTCTTAACGATCAAGGCGAACTTAGATCGCCAGACGATCAAGGGTATCATCACGGCCGATGCCGCGACCGCGGCATTTATGCGCATCAAGGCAGGGGCGGCGCTGGAAGATGCGCAAAGCGCCGAGCTTGTCGTTGAAGCCGTGTTCGAGGACGCGGCGCTTAAATGCGAGGTCTTTTCCACGCTCGATCGCGTCTGCCCCCCGCATACGATCCTGACCAGCAATACGTCTTCTTTGCCTATCGGTGATATCGCGAAAGTCACGAAACGTCCGGCTAAAGTCATGGGCATGCATTTCATGAATCCCGTTCCCGTGATGAAGCTGCTTGAATTGGTGCGCGCCAGCGCTACGGCGGATGAGACGGCATCGCGGGTGCGCGAGGTGGCGGTCAAGTTGGGCAAGATCCCCGTGGAATCGAAGGATTTCCCAGGTTTCATCGCCAACCGTATCTTAATGCCCATGATCAACGAGGCATGCTATGCCTTGATGGAAGGAGTCGCCAGTAAAGAAGATATCGATACGACCATGAAACTCGGCATGAACCATCCCATGGGCCCGCTGACCTTGGCGGATTTTATCGGTCTTGATGTATGCTTGGCGATCATGCAGGTGCTGCATCGTGGTTTTGGTAATGACAAATACAAGCCTTGTGCATTGCTCGAAGAGATGGTCAGAAAGGGTAAGCTTGGTAAAAAGTCAGGCGAAGGATTTTATCGCTATGCGTGATTGTCATTCTGAGCGTTTTCCCTGTCATCCTGAGCGAAGCGAAGGATCTATGAATCTTTTATTGATTCTTCGCCCCTACGGGGCTCAGAATGACAGGGAAGATGCTCAGATGACAGAGGGGATCCATGGACTTTGAGCCCACCGACGAGCAGCGTTCCCTTAAAGACGCGGCACGGGAGTTCGCCGCTAAGAAGATAGCGCCGTTCGCGCGTAAGTGGGATGAGGCAGAAGCCATCCCTCCCGCTGTCTTTAAAGATCTTGCCGCCATGGGTTATTACGGACTGCTCGTCCCCGAAGAGTTCGGGGGCCTTGGGCTCGAACCCGTGGGTTATGTCGGCATCATGGAAGAACTCGCTTATGCGAGCGCGGCGGTGCAGGTGGGGCTCTCGGTGCATAATTCACTGGTTTGCGAATCGTTGTTGCGTTATGGGACCAAGGAACAGAAAGACCGCTTTTTGCCTAAGTTAGCCAGCGGTGAGTTGGTGGGCGCTTACAGTCTGACCGAGCCTTCTTGCGGCAGCGACGCGGGCGCCGTCAAGACCAGGGCAGAACTCAAAGGCGGGCATTACCTCGTCAATGGCGAGAAGAGCTGGGTTACCAATGCCGGCCGCGCCGGGCTTTTTGTGGTCTTCGTTTCGACCGATCCGGCGAAAGGCAGTCGAGGCATCTCATGTTTGCTAGTGGAAAGGGCCGTTGCAGGTTTAAGCGTAGGCGAGCCGGAAAAAAAGCTCGGTATCCGCGCATCTGATACCAGGAGCTTGCATTTTAAAGATTGCAAAGTCCCCGCAGACTGCTTGCTGGGCCGGCAAGACGAGGGTTTTGGCATCGCCTTGCGCTTGCTCGATAACGGGCGCATCGCCATTGCGGCGCAAGCCGTGGGCGTGGCGCAAGCGGCGCTCGACGCGGCGCGTTCATACGCCAAGATGCGGGTGCAGTTCGGCCGCCCGATCGACCAGTTGCAGGCTACGCAGTTCAAGTTAGCCGATATGGCGACCGAAATCGATGCGGCGCGCTTGCTGACTTTGCGCGAGGCGGCGCTCAAGACCAAGGGCGCGCCGTGCTCGAAAGAAGCCTCGATGGCCAA
>JBBTGF010000033.1:0-2935 GCA_038041525.1 Elusimicrobiota bacterium
CCGTCTTGCGGGAATTCAGCCGTGGCGTCTTTGAGCACTTCTTGCTTAAAACGCGCGAGTACGGAAGCGCCGAGTTTATCGATCTGGCCGCCGATGTCATTGATGTAGTATTCGCGAGTCACTTTGACGCCGGCGTAGGTGAATATCCGCGCTAAGGTATCGGAGAGGATGGAACCGCGCGCATGGCCGAAATGCAGCGGGCCGGTGGGATTGGCGCTGCAGAATTCAAGCAGGATGTTCTTGGGCGTCGCGGCGTCGAGTTCGAAATCTTGCGCGACGCTCACCCCTGCTTTGGGGCAGTCGTGCACGATAGCGGCAAGCACGGCCGCGGCGAGTTTGATGTTGACGAATGCCGGCGCCGCGGCGCCGGCCGTGACGATGAGTCCGGGCGCGTCGATCGCGGCCGCCAGACGCTTGGCATGTTCGATAGGCTTGCCGCTTTTAGCTGCCGCGCTCATCAAGAAGCCTGCCGGAAAGCACAGGTCGAAAGCGCCTCGCAAGAACGGCGGAGCGGGTTCGAGGCTGATCTGTTGCGGGGTGAGCAGTCCCGCGCTGGCGGTAGCTAACGCTTTTTTGAGCTTACGGATGATGTCGTCTTTGCGTCCTTCCATGGTAGTTTCTTTGAATTGGCCCAAAGGGTCTCGAGATGGTAGCGGTTGCGCGCTTTCTCCTGCATCAGATGGATGATGATGTACCCGGCGTCGACCACGCGCCATTCATCTGACCCCCTGCCTTCATTGGGTTTGCTGCGTTTAAGGCCGCTTTCCTTGAGCGCTTTGGTGAGATATTCTTCGAGCGCTTTAAGATGCGTGCTTGAGTTGGCGCTGGCGATGGCGAAATAATCGGCCAGGCTGTTGGCCGCGGTGAAGCGGAATAAGTTTATCCTGGATGCGTGTTTTGCCGCCAAGAGGCCGCACAGGGATCGGGCCATGGAAAGTCTGTTTATCCTGGGCATAGCGTCAGCTCCTTGTCTTGGCGTCGTCGTCGCTGCGTGCAAGCGCGGCGCCGAGCGCTTGCGAGATCGTTTGCAGCAGAGGGGTCTTTTTCATGAACGTCGATAGTTTCGGTTCGACGACCGCCAAACAGCCTTTGACAGGATCGTCGCCGATATCGATGGTCTTAAGATGCGGCAGGTCGTCTTCGATGCTCTTTTTTCCCATGCATAGGTCGCTGGGTACCTTGCCCCAGTGTCCTTTTGCGGTGAATTCCTCTAGATGTGGATTATACGCGAACAAAGCGGCCCCTTCTGCTGTCGTTTCGTCGATGACCTCGCGCAGGCGGTGCTTGGCCAAGTCCCATAAACCCGGCGTGTCGGTGGTCTCGATCAATGCCAGTGAGAAGTCACGCATAAAGGTGAGCTCATTGGTGGTCTCGCGTAGGCGCGACGCGATCCCTTGCACGATCTTGGCGATCATACTGATCGCCGTGTCCGGATATTTCTTGACCCAGAGGAAGATATCCGGAGCTTTGAGCGTCAGGATGAGCGTTTGTTCGAGCGCTTTGGCTGAAGCGCTACGCGCAGCGCTCTCTAAGACGCCGAGTTCGCCGAAAAAATCCCCGTCTGTGAGGATGGATATCTCTTGGATCCTGTTGCGGGAGGGGGTCTTATAGATGAGGACTCTGCCTTTTTCGATGAAGCAGAGCTCGTCGGATGGTTTGTGTTCCTCGAAGACGATGTCACCTTCGCTGTAACGCCGTTCTTTCATCAGTGGCGCGATCTTGGCTAGTTCGGTGTCCGGGAAATCTTTGAAGAAGTCGATTTGGCGCAGTTTGGCGATTAGCGGGCTAGTTTTATTCATGAGGGCTTGACCGCAGAGATGGCTCCGGAGATGAACTGTTTGACGGCCTGCTGGTTCTTGGCGTGGCCCAACGCGTCTTCCAAGGTGATCTTGTTGGTCCTGGCCAGGTCGGCCAGACTGCGGTCCAAAGGCACCATGCCTTGTTTGGCGCCGGTCTCGATGGCTTGACTGATCATGTGCGTCTTGCCTTCGCGGATGTTGTTGGCGATGGCGGGGGTACCCACCATGAATTCCCTGGCCGCGATGCGTCCCCTCCCGTCCTTGGTGGGCAGTAGGGTCTGTGAGAGTACGGCGGCTAGAACGGAGGAGAGCTGTACCCTGACTTGCTGCTGTTGGTGCGCCGGGAACACGTCGATGATGCGGTCGACGGTGGAGGGCGCGTCAAGCGTATGCAGGGTCGCGAAACATAGATGCCCGGTCTCCGCTGCGGTGATGGCCAAAGAGATGGTTTCCAAATCGCGCATCTCGCCGATCAAGATGACGTCTGGGTCTTGGCGCAGCGAGCGCTTCAGCGCCTCGGCGAAGCTTTTGGTGTGTTGCCCGACTTCGCGTTGGCGGAAGATCGATTTCTTGTTCTCATAGACGAACTCAATGGGATCTTCGATGGTGATGACGGTCTTGGCGTAGCGTTGGTTGATGACGTTTAACAGACACGCTAACGTCGTAGATTTTCCCGAACCCGTGGGACCCGTCACCAGGACAAGGCCGCGGGGCAGGTCGGATAAGGCGATCATCGGATGTGTCAGGCCTAACTCTTCGGGCGTGGGTATCTTGTAAGAGATGACACGCAAGACGGCCTCGACGCCGTCTTTTTCCATCAGGACGTTGACGCGGAAGCGCGCCAGACCTTCTACTTGTATCGAGGTGTCGAGTTCCAAGTTCTCCTCGAACCGGGAACGGTGTTCATCAAGCAGGACCGAGAAGATGAGTCTTCTGGTTTCTTCGACGTCGATGACCGGGAACCCTTTGATCTCCATGATCTCGCCGCGCAGGCGCATCAAGGGGGGTTTGCCGATAGTCAGATGGATATCGCTGGCGCCCTGCTTGCATGCTTCTTTAAGGATGTCGGATAGTTCCATGCTCCCTCCCTGCTGACTTCAGAGCCGTTCCAGAAAACTTTCTTTGTTGAACCTGGC
>JBBTGF010000034.1:0-1611 GCA_038041525.1 Elusimicrobiota bacterium
ATGCTTGCCGATTTTACTTATTGTAGCTATCGCGTTCTCGCAGGATACGGATGGCAAGCCCAGTGTCAGGGTCATCATGGAGCGTCTCAAAGCGCAGCAAGAGCCTCTCGCTGGCGCATTGCGTTCTAGGGGGCCGCTGGCGGATGTTGACGAGGGCGTCGCGGCCATGTCGGGCTTGTTCGAGGCGCTGCGCACCGCCGAGAGGGGTATCTATCCCGGGACTGACGCGCAGTGGCAAACACATTGCGATGAGGCATTGGGTATTTTAAAGCTAACGCAGAGCGCGGCACGCGACGGCGACTGGAAGCGTGCGCAAGAAGTCTTCGCGGGGCTCGCGCAGTTGCGCCGCCGCGTGCATAAGATACATATGGCCGGATTTTTGAGCCGTATAGGCTCGATGTTCAAGAAAAAAGGAGCAAAGAAATGAAACCCTCTAAGACACTTCTACTTCTCGCGGCGCTAGCATTGGCGGTTCCTGCGGCGGCGCACAAACGTAATTATCTTGATACCTATGGCTATTACACCTCCGAGAAGGGCGCTTGGGAGACTGAATTCTGGACCGATCTGCGCAATCCGGACGTGGGCGATGATTATTGGTATCACCAGACTGAAGTTGAATACGGCGTCACCGACCGTTACACGTTGGGTGTTTATGGCGTGTTCATCGACGGCAGGGGTTTTTCGGCGCTCAAAGTCGAGAATCGTTACCGGCTCTCTGAACCTAAACAATGGCCCGTGGACACGGCGCTCTATCTTGAGTTCAAAGATGCTAATGGACATAAGGAGCAAGACGAGATAGAGGGCAAACTCATCCTCTCAAAAGATATCGGTAGATGGAACCTTACCGGTAACGGTATCTTCGAGCTGGAGCGTGAGGTCACGGCCAGCGGCAGCGAGTGGGAGCTGGAACCCGCCATAGCCGTAGGTGCGGCTTACACCAGCGGCAATGCTATCAATCCCGGTATCGAACTCTACAGCGCCGAGCATAAGTCGCGTCTCACACCGGGGCTCTATATCGACCTGTTGCCCGAGGTCCGTCTTAACGTTGGCGTGGGTCTAGGCCTTGAAGACCAGGCTGATGACTACATCGTCAAGTCGATCTTGGAGATCGAGCTCTAAGACGATATTTTCATTCTTGCTATAGTGTGACGGTTGGATAATCATCACGCTACGGGTCTGGCCAGGCGTCTGGGATTAGGCGCGCTCATCTTCTACGGTATCGGCGACATCCTGGGAGCCGGGATCTACGCTTTGGTAGGCAAGGTCGCCGCGATCGCCGGTCCTTCCGCTTGGATATCTTTCGCTATCTCGGGCATGCTGGCGTTGGTCACCGGCCTGACGTACGCGGAGCTTTCTTCAAGGGTCCCCAAGAGTGGAGGCGCTGCGGCATTCGTGGCCGGGGCCTTCGATAATCGCGCCCTGTCTTTTATGACAGGATTCTTCGTGCTGGCTAGCGGCATCACTTCCACGGCAGCGGTATCTTTGGCTATCTATGGCTATTTGGATGTGTTCATCGACCTGCCGCCTTTGCTGACTGCTTTCGGACTCATCGCCCTAATCAGTCTGGTGAGTTTCTGGGGGATCAAGCAATCTGCCAACATTAACATGGTG
>JBBTGF010000035.1:0-1951 GCA_038041525.1 Elusimicrobiota bacterium
GAGTTGTTTTTACGTTGGTTTTGATCATCCTTGGCGCTTCTTCTTCGTGGGCCCTTATTGACGGTATCGTCAGCGGGGCTAAGGCGGTTAAAGACGAGGCGCATCAACGCATCGTGGAGAATCAGCTTATCCAACTATTGATCACAGCTAAGAAAAATTATGACGCCTCTATCAAGATTTATCGGGAAGCCAGCAAGCTCAACGAAGGCAAGGGTGTGATTTACAACGTTTCTTCGGACCTGGCTAGCAAGGCGAAGAAGATGTCCAAAAGCGAACAGGCGGCTTTGGCTGGAGAATTTGATTATCACCATGACTCGCAGATAGACCGTTATCTGGCTGGTCTGGACGAACAGGCCAGAGCTTCGGTACAAAAGGGCGGGCATGAGGCGTTGGGTTTCATGGATGGAGTCAACGCGGAATCTCAGGCTTACGCGCAAACGCTTAAAAAACAGACGGATTCCCTGACTTCGCGCGGCTTGCGCGGTCAAGTCACACGTCAAGAGGGAGTCACAATCGCGCAAAACGCTAAGACAGCTACGGACCAAGCTCTGGGCCTTGGCTTGCAGTCCCAAGCGGATCAGACTGAGGCTATCAATCAAATGCTCAGTCTTTTGTCCGATGCTTCGGCGAAGGACCGTGTCAAGGAGATCAGTCAAAAGCAGGCTATCGAAGAGATGGGGCGTTTTTTGACGGAGAAGGGTGGAGCGCAAAATCAAGTGACTTTGACCGGCAGGCTCACCGACCCTGTGCGCATCCCCGCGCTTTATAGCAGGCAGCGTGCGAAGATGAGCAATCTGGTCTTTAGTCTGCTAGGAGCCTTCTTGGTGGGTGGGTTGCTATGGGCATTCTTACGGATGGGGAAGACCAGGGAACTGGTGTGGCAGGAGATCATCGGAGTTTCCTTGGCGTTCACCTTCTTTGGATTGGTGGCTTATGATGGATTGTTCACTAAATGCGCCGTGGTTTTGCGAACCGTCGAGGAAACTATCTGTCCATGGGATGAGCTGGCGGAAACCTTCGTGTCGCCAGCTCTAAGGAGCGGTGGTGCGTCCCAGCCTCCGGTCCAAGGACATTGGGCCGTTATCAGGCAAAAAACAAAACAGGTCATTGAAACCGGGGCTGCTTTCGCCATGTCAGGTTGGTTAGCGGGATTCAGTTTGGTGGCGGCGGCGAGTTCATTGGTCATCCTTTTGGCTTTCTTTTGGACGCGCTATGCTTTGTTGGCTCTTTGCTATGTGCTAGGTCCTTTGCTGATCGCCTTTTGCTTGATCCCATCCTTAAGAAAATTCACTATCGGTTGGCTGATGACCATGCTCGAGCTGGCGCTAAACGGCATCGGCATGCGGGTGTTCATGGCGGTCATTGCTTCATCAAGCATCCAGGCGCTTTTTGACACTCAAGTCGGTGGGGCCGGGGCTATGGCTCTAACCGCTTTTGTGGTCAATATCGTCTTTTTGATGGTCGCTATCACCATGCCGTTTTTGGTCCATTCGATCGTGCATGGCTCATTCGTTTCTGCCGCCCTGGTGCTGCCTACTTGGCAAACGGCAAAGACGGTCAAAAATGCCAGTCAGCAACTTGCGTTCAACGCCATGAAAACCAAGGCGCATCTGGCTAAGTTGTTCCTAAGGGTCCCGGGTAAATGAAAATCTCCATCCTGACCAGAAAGATCAAGATACCTCTTGAATCTTGTTCATCGAAACCTGAGACTGATTTTTTACATGTGGCTGGGGAGAACCTTTTTTACCGGCGCATGCTGATATCGATCAGTATCGCCGTGAGCGTTTTGGCAGCGAGTTTGACCTGGAATATGCTTAAACCGCCTTATGTCATCGCTATATCCAGCCAAGGCAAGGCCGAGGTTCTGATGCAAACGCAGCGGCAACCTGTGGAGGTGAAAGAATTTGCTTTACAAAAGTATAAAACTATTATATTTAATACGTAACGATAT
>JBBTGF010000036.1:0-5563 GCA_038041525.1 Elusimicrobiota bacterium
CCTCTCCAGAGGGGATCAGATCGATCTTTTCGCCATGCAACTCCATGATGATAGGGCGTATCCTGGTACCCCTGATCCCGACGCAAGAACCGACAGGATCAATCTTGGGGTCGCTCGATTTGACCAGGACTTTACTGCGAAAACCCGCGGCACGCGCCACGCGCGTTACTTCGATGATACCTTCATGGACCTCGGGGACTTCCAAACGCAAAAGGCTCTTGACGAATTCCGGCATACTGCGCGAAAGGAATACCTGTGGCCCCTTTCCCGAGATCTCAACGGCACGCACCAATGCTTTGATCGTTTGGCCTATGGAAAAACGCTCTCCCGGTATCTGGTCTTCCTTACGTAAGATAGCCTCGATCTTACCCAGACTGACAAAAATAGTCCTGTCATGACCATAACGATAGACGGAGCCCGTGACGATGAGGCTCTCCTTCTTCTTGAAATCCTTAAATAGATTCTCTTTTTCGACTTCTCTTAATTTCTGCAAAATCACCTGTTTGGCCGTCTGCGCCGCGATACGCGAAAAGTCAGCGGCATCGACGATGACGCTGACTTCATCATCGAGCTTGACGCCTTTCTTGAGCTTCCTGGCGACCGGGAGCGCGACTTCTACGAGCGCATCGGTGACCTCCAGGACGACCTTCTTGACTAAATGAGCCTTGATCTCACCGGTCTGGGCGTCCATGTCCACTTTTACGGGCAATTCGCGTCCGAGATGCTTCTGCATCGCCGACACAGAAGCCCCCTCGATGAGCCGGATGATCTCCTGCCTGGGGATACCTTTATCCTTTTCGATGGTCTCAAGTAAGACGATGAATTCGTTCTTTGCGCTCATGATGATAGCTTAAAATTCCGGCTCCAGATTGGCTTTAGCGATATCGTTGAAATCAAGCGAATGACTCCCGGCGCTATCACGGAAACATACCTTCCCAGCCTGCGCCACCTCGATGACCCCTACGAACACCCTCTGCTCGGTGTCATCGACAGCGCGCCTGACCTGGATACGTACGCGCTTACCGGAAAAACGAGCGAAATCTTCAAGCTTTCGCAATGGCCTATCGATGCCCGGAGACGACACCTCGAGGGTATATGACGGGCCTTCCCATCCTGCCTCATCGAGCCGACGGCCAGCCAACAAGCTGATCTTCTGGCAGTCACCCAAAGTCACGCCACCCTGTTTACTATCGATGAGCAACCGCAACACCCAGCCGCCCCTCTCGGGCCGCCATTGCAATTCTATAAGCTCGTAGCCTTCACCGACGATCGACGGCTCGAGCAGGCTGATGAGTTCTTGCTGTTTATCCATTTAGCTCTAATAAAAAAGGTGCCTTAAGGCACCTTCTAAAATAAATCACTGTTCCTTCCCTGCCTTACATGTCTGATATAATTTTATCAATTTTAATATGCGTGCGTCAGAACGACTTGTCAGCCTATCTTTATTACTGATCACCTTCTGCGCGTTCGCCTGGATGACGATCCATAAAGATTGGGCCGCTGCCATCGAGGCTCATGGTATCATCCTGCTGACCTTGGTCGCCTTCGGCTATCCGGTGATGGTTTATCTATTGCCAAGAGCGCCTGCCCTCAAAAAGATGGCCTATCTATTGGTTCTAGTGCCCACGATATACGGAGCCATCGGTTCGATCATGCGCCATCATTGCACTGCCAGCATGGAGGCGTATCTTTATGCCATGGACCTAAGAGTAGGGTTCAATGTATTCTCTTGGGGTGCCAACGCCATGCCCATCTGGCTAACCGAGACCTTCGGGTTCTTCTACCTGTTCTATTTTCCCTACCTGATAGGTAGCTCCTACCGGATCATGCGCAAAAACGACGTCTTGTCGGAACGATTCTTCATCGGCATGGTCACGACCTACACCTTGGGCTATCTCGGCTACCTTATGGCTCCTGCCCTAGGCCCACGCTACAGCGCACCAGCCACCTTCGAGCCCCAAGGAGGGTTCCTGGCGCCACTAGCTATTTGGATCGTAGGCAGCATGGGTTCCCCTTGGGCTGTCATGCCCAGTATGCATGTCGGCGCCACGTTCTACATCCTGGGTTTTGACGCGCTCCATGACAAGAAGCGCTTCCTGTGGTTCCTGCTACCGGTGATAGGTCTGGCTATGTCAACGACAGGGCTAGGTTTCCATTATTTCAGCGATGTCATCATGGGTATTGCGGTCGCCGTTGCAGGACTCTGGGCACAGCGCAACGCCAGCCTCATACTAAGCAACCTTTCAAAACCCCTCGCTATCACTCCATCGACCCTGACGGCTCAAAACACGCCAAGGCTACGGCGCTTGGGCACCATACGATCGTCAAAACATCCGCTCGACCTGGAAGATGCGCAGCACGAACCGGCTGCCTATAGACCAAGATTGAAACTCTTGAAGAAATCGTCGTTCTCCTGATCCTTTGTCGGCGCCTTCTCGTTAGTCCCCCCCGTCTTTTTTCCATCAGGGCTCTCCGGTGGCGTAGTCGTCTCCGGTTTTTCTGAACCCGGTAACTTGATCGGAGAAAGCTTGCTGCCTTTCATATTGCGCACCGGGCGCACCACGGTCTTACGCGGTCCCTCGGAGAACGCGATGATCTTCCTTTTCGCGTCATAATAAAATCGGAACTCTGATTCTTTGATCTGCGGCTCATAAGACTGTCCCAGGACTTCGAACTGCTGTGCCCACCCCGGATTGTAATGGAGCTTGCCGGTGACGTCGACCCTGTCATTGACGATAGGGAACAAGAACCTGATGCGGTAGATACCGTTACCGTCCGTGACACCGACATCGAAATTAGCCGACCCTTCGAGCTCCGCTTCCTTCTGCTGGAATTCCTCGTCGGAAAGACCTAGAAGCATCGCTTCCTCATCCGTCATTTTCTTTTTCTTCTTGGATTTCTCGGTCTGCATCCTGGTAACCACGCCGCGGGTGATGATACCCTCTATTGGGTGGTCGTCATAATCGGTGATGACGCCGCGGATGTAGCCCTCCAAAAGATAGGCGTGCTTGGGCACGCTTAAAAACAGCCAGCTCTTGCGCCCCACCATCTTCTTGACCCTGATGATGTCGACGACACGACCCTCAGCAAGATCCTCATCAAGCAAGGCGCTCCCTGAAGTCGTCTTACCCCCACCACAAGCGGTCAATCCCGTCAATGCGGCCAAACAGATGAAAAGTCCGATGTGTCTTAGACTGTGCTTCTGCATGCACTTACCCCTACAACAGAAGTGTAAAGGCAATACCCCGCGCACGCAAGCGGTTTTTAGCGTTTCCAGCAATGGACCAAATCAATCCTGATCCGTTTATTTTTTCTTCGCGGCGGACTGGCGAGCTTCTTCGATTAGACTTAGGATATGGGCTTTCCAGCCTTTGAATTCTTGTGAATCGGTGTCGATGGATTTTTGCCAGATGATATTTTTTAATGTCTTTCGGGTAATGTCAGCGAGCCGGTTTTCGTGCTCTTTGGAGCATTCGTCGCAATGCCTACGAAGATTGCTTCCTTGGATAATAAGTAAGCCGTAATGACCGGGTGTTAATAAAAAAGCCCCTGTCGGCGCGTTTTTAAAATGCACGACCGGCATATTGCCATACATAGTCACATCTTGCTCGACCGGGAGATCATTATTGCTGATGTAGTCGCTCAAATAATCCTTGAAATCATTCTCTGTTGGAAAAAAATCAATAGTGAACACATCATCCCACGCCATGCTTTCGTCAGCGTCAAGGATGTCAAGAAATTCATCCTTAAATTCATTGAACAGATTGACTATCACCATTAAATCGTTGGGCGTCCTCATCTTCATTTCCAACCCGGGTAAATAATCAAATCGGATGGCAAACTTATCAGACTGATTAAAGACTAGGCCTTGCTGTTGCGTAGAAGAAGGTGCCTCTTGGATATTCTTGCTTCCCTCTCGTTTTCCGGAACAAGCTAAAAGCGCTGATAACAGGATCAGAGGTAATAACGTTTGTATTTTCACGGGTCCTCTTTCTTGACCTTCCAGGGATTAATATAGATGTATTTTTTGTTATCGACAAGGAATTTTTCGATGGCTTCGGCAACGCCAATCGAACCTGAAGAACATTTTCCTGATTTATAATCCGCAACGATTTTTCCTTGAACAGCACAATCGAAATCTTTATTGATTCGATCAGCCTTTTTCATATCATCAGGATTCTCACTCTTCATCAATCCCGCCATCTCTGGGTTCAATGTCGGATTTAGCTCCACCACCCCCAAATGCACATGCGTGCCGTCACCACCGGAACCGGGCATGACAGCTCCAGTGTTACCAGCGAAGCCCAGCGGGTCGCCGGGTTCGACCGTGTCGCCTTCTTTGACAAAGAAGGATGGGGTCTTGGCAGAATGCTTGACGTCCTGGCCGTCGGCATAGGAAGTACCAGCCAGTTTCTTAACGCTCTTTCCCTGCATTACGGTCTGCTTGTCACCAAAGTGATGATAGACGAAGAGGCGTCTGGGCTGCTTGGGGTCGTTAGGCCTTAAGACCACGGAGTTGCCGAAGCCTCCCTTATTATTGGCTAAGTCCTTCTCTTGCTGTGTCTTAGCCACCCTGGCCCTTGCCGTGTCGTAATACCGGGCATAGAGCACTGTAGATTCGATCTTGTTTGTGACTATGGTCCCTTTGGAGACATAAATGTCCAAGCCCTCATGATTACTATCAGCCTTGAACCCCCGGGTAGTCACAGCGGAAGGCCCGGAGGCCTTAGGGGCATAAAGCGTAAAGGGTATTTGCGGGATACCTGTTTTTAAGTCCTGCGGGTCTAAGGGATAGTCGCCCACGGGACCGGGGGCCTTATAACACTTACCTTGCTTATCACAGACCTGTTCAAGCAGGGATGCTTTGGCCGCGTCTTCATAGTTAAAATCGATCTCTTGGTAATCACCGTTGTGGTAGCCTTGCAGCGCGTCTTGGTGGCGTTTCAGGGTCTCTGCTTCAAGCTTGGCTTTAGCCGCTTGCTCATTGTCAGACTTCTTGCCTAATAACTTACTTGTTAAACCAGCGATATTCATGCCGATAGTGGTTGCCCCTGCCCCTATGGCCACAGCAGCAGAGAAGGGCAATGCAAAAGGTAATGCCACAATACCCGCTCCGGAAGCCAATAACGTCCCTCCTGCGGCCAAGGTAACGGCATGCAGAGCGGTCTTACCCGCTTGATGCAGGCTATAGAGGAACCCCGAACCTCGTTTTGAGTCTTTGGAGCCTAATCCTGGGGGATTGATCAAACCTCCGGAGATACCGGAAAGGACTCCGGAGACCAAAGACCAGGGGATGGCAAAGGGAAGGGCCAGGGTAGCTCCGAAAACCTCACTATGCGCTCCCGGTTTCCCGAAAGCGCTGACCAACGGGGCACTTAAAAGCGCACCCAGAAGTAAGCCGGGGATACCCCCTAACAAGAATCCTAAAGCGCCTAATCCTGCGGGCCATACGACCAAAGATGCGTGCATGCCGAATTCGCCGGTCGCCGACAGCGCTCCCCAGGCTTTAGCCTCTTCGATCTTGTCGGTGCACTCTTTTTGAGTGATGATCGTCAGGTCGCAT
>JBBTGF010000037.1:0-2194 GCA_038041525.1 Elusimicrobiota bacterium
ACAGGGGTCGCTGTCATCCTTTGCTACGTCGGCGCCAAGATGATACTCGTTGAATTCATCAAGATACCCATCTTGTCGTCACTCGGCGTAGTCTTTGGTATTTTAGCCATCTCCATAGTCGCGTCCTTGCTATGCAAAGATGAGAAGGCTGCGGCGTGAACATCTATAATCTTTTTTCGAGGTGAAAAATGGCTGAGAATTACATGTCACGCGATGGCTTGGAGAAGATGCGTAAGCGTCTTGGGGAGTTGCGTAAAGAAAAGGTGGTCCTGACTGCGGAGATCGCGGAAGCGGCATCTCAAGGCGACCTCAAAGAGAACGTCGGCTATCACGCCGCCAAAGAGCGGCAGGCCGACGTGGCCCGCCGTATCGGAGATATCGAGAAGAAGCTCTTGAGCGTGCGCTTGATCGAGGACCTCGACATCCCCAAGGATGAGGTGCGTATCGGGGCCACGATCACGCTTGCAGAAGAACCATCCGGCGATGAATGGGTTTGGACCTTGGTCGATGAACAGGAAGCGGACGTGGCGGCGGGCAAGATCTCGGTGCGTGCGCCATTGTCGCAGGGATTGCTTGGACACAAGGCCGGGGAAACGGTGCGCGTGGAACTGCCGATCGGACCGACTACGTTTAAAATCATCAAGATCGAGCGATAAAAGACGGCGAGCTTGCCGTCGCGCTGATCAGGACATTCGCGACGGGTGCATCGGGGGCAGTACCGGAGCCGCCCCGACCATTTGGTCGATGTGTTTCTCAAGACGGTTGATCTTCTTTTTCTGCATCGAGATCTTGATGCCGTTGGAGATGAGCGTCGGCGCCAGTAGGATGATGGTCAGCGCGGCGCCTAAGGCAAGCGCTAAGACTACCACGAGTCCCACCGATGAGGTTATCTGCCAGGAGAGGAATGTCACCGCCACCCCCACGGGGTTTTGCAGGGCGAAGATACATGCCAACACTGATACTGCTAGCGCTGCGATCAAGAAAAGTGACATCTCGAATATTCTATAAAAAGTTCCCATTTTTTAATACCCTCCCAGCCTGCCTGTCGCAGGGTCGAAGACTTCGGAATCTTTCAGGACGCGTATCACCTTCCAGCCATCGGAAAGCTCGATAGCCAGCAGTCGGGCGTGCGCATCTTTGCCATCGAGGGTGTATCCTGTGGCTATCTCGGCGCGGCGTAAATCAAGATTGCCTTGCGCGGTCAGGGTCTTGATCTTTGGTTTATCTTTGAACCTCGCGGCAAGGTAGCTTTCGGTGGCAGTCTTTAGGTATCCGAGCGTCGTGTCGCCGAGCGCCTCGAATCCCATATCGCCGGTTGTTGCCGCAGGCGCGTTATCAGGACGTGGTGACGTTTTTACCATCTCTTTGGGTGCTGGCGGGGGCACTGGCGGCATTGCCTGCGCGGTCGCGACGGGGGTGCTGGCAGTCGGTGCTGCCGTGGCCTCGGTTGCCTGTTGAGATTCCGTGATGAATTTAACCTGCGCTTGGGGTGTGAGATCTTCCTCTGATTGCTCCGGCGGCGCATCTGACGCCAGGAATATGCCGATCAATGCGATGACGGTTACGATCGGGACCGCAAGGATCGCGCCTGTGGTTTTCTTGTGCTGTAAGGCCCAGGCCTTGCCTTTACCGAGCTTTTCAGCGATCTTATTCTTGAGTTCTTGCATGATGACTTTATGTCTACCCCCTGCCTCTACAGTGGAGGTTAGCAGTCTAAACTACGTTCCGCTATAATAAATCCGTCAGATCGAAGACCGTTGCGGATCGCCAGCCGATGAAACAACACAAAGTCGTCAAGATATTATCGTCAGTAGAACTGGCGGCTTATTGCATGATGGCGTTGATGGTTTTAGTCCTACTGTGCACGCTCGACCAGGTCCACATGGGCGTGTTCGCGGCGGTCGATAAGTATATGCACAGCGTGTTCGTGCGCCATGATTTTGGCGGGCCGTTCAAGATCCCGGTTTTCCCAGGAGGTATCCTGATCGGAGGGGTACTTTTGGCCAATCTCGTAGTCAGTCATATCACGCGTTTCCAACCGGTGAAACGCAAAGTCGGCATCTGGCTCATCCATCTGGGGCTCATCATCCTTATCTTGGGTGAATTCGTTACCGGAGTTTTTCAGGTAGAGAGCCGTTTGTCCATCGAAGAGGGCCAGACGCAGAATTATATCGAGAGATCCAAGGGTAATGAG